>CAXBPM010000035.1:0-15335 GCA_963977345.1 uncultured Roseivirga sp. | reverse complement strand
CCAGAAATGAAGTAAGACTTCTGCCAGCATTGATCACCAAGTTGGTAAGCCAAGACTATTCATCCTTTGAAGTTATTATTGTTAATGACCGATCATCTGATGGCTCAGAATCTTTGCTCAATTCGCTCAAGCAAGTGAACCAAAAGCTTAAAGTCATTCATGTTCACAACTTACCAGAAGGCTGGAACGGTAAAAAGAATGCTTTGCAATTAGGCATTGAAGCTGCTCAGCATGAGATTATCCTACTTACTGATGCCGATTGCATTCCCAATTCTAATCAATGGATTAGAAAAATGGTCGGCTGTTTTAAAGAGGAAACGGACTTTGTATTAGGCTTTTCTCCCTACAAAAAGAAAAAGGGCTTTCTGAATCAGGTGATTCAATTCGAAACTTTACTCACCGCCATACAATACCTTTCATTTACAATCAAAAGACAGCCTTATATGGGGGTTGGAAGGAACTTGGCTTATCGTAAGTCTGTCTTTATAGAGCATTCATTCCAAGGTTTTGAATCTCAGACTGGAGGCGATGACGATCTGTTTGTGAATGCACACGCCAATGCCACAAATACTGAGATCTGCATTCACCCAGACGCCCATATCACCTCTATTCCAAAGAATACTTGGAGTGAATACTTCATCCAAAAAGTCAGACATTTGTCTGTTGGGAAAAACTATCGTAAAAAAGATCAAACGAGATTGGGTCTTTTTGCGTTAAGTTCGCTGATAGGTTGGATGATGCTGTTTTGGGCAATTTTAGCAGGCTTTAATATTGGTCTCACTTTGGTGATTGTCGGTATCAAGAGCTTGTCATTTTATGTTATCTTTACCCTTTCAGGTCGCAAGCTGAAAATGAACATGGCCTATTGGGCACTTCCGTTCCTCGATCTGTGTTTAAATTTGTATTACCCAATGGTGGGATTAGTGGCGCTAATAGCAAAAAAGGTTAAATGGAGTTAGGTAAGCAGTTTTCTGACAAAGCACTCAAAGATTTTAAATTAATAGACCTGGCAGTTGAGAATCATGATCAACAGGCGTTTGCGGAGTTATTACAACGCTATCGTAAACCTGTTTACCATATGATTTTGAAGATGATTCGGAATGTTGATGATGCCGAAGATTTGACAATTGAGGCTTTTGCGAAGGCTTTTAAAAACCTTCATAAATTTAAAAAGGACTTTACTTTCAGTACATGGCTGTTTAGAATTGCCACCAACAATACCATTGACTTTATCCGCAAGAAAAGGCTCGACACCATGAGCCTGAATACTTCTTATAGCGATGACAATGGCGAGTCAGTGAATATCGATGTTCAAGACAGAAACTTGAACCCACAAGAAGAAGCCATTAAAGCCCAAAAAATTGAACTCGTGCAGCTCTTTGTCACTAAGCTTCCTGCCAAATATCAGCGATTGGTAAAGCTTCGTTACTTTGATGAGCTAAGTTATGACGAAATTGCAAAAGAATTAAATGCACCTCTCGGCACTGTTAAGGCACAATTACACAGGGCCCGTGAATTAATGTACGACCTTGTGAAAGGTAAAAAGGAACACATCTAATTCTTTTTTGTTAATTCGCACTCAAATGGAGTTAATCAAAAAACATTTCCCTGCCCTTACAGAAAAACAAATTGAGCAATTTGCTCAGTTAAAACCTTTGTATACCGAATGGAATGAAAAAGTAAATGTGGTTTCTAGAAAGGACATTGAAAACCTTTACGAGCGTCACGTATTACATTCATTAGGCATCGCCAAGGTTTTCAAGTTTCCTGAAAATACAGACACTCTGGATGTTGGGACAGGAGGCGGTTTTCCTGGGATTCCATTGGCCATTATGTTTCCAGAATCCAATTTTCACTTAGTGGATTCTACTGGAAAGAAAATAGTAGTGGTTAAAAATATTTGTGAGGCGCTAGGCCTTAAAAACGTAGTTGCTGAACAAGTTCGTGCCGAAGCCATTAAGGATAGAAAGTATGACTTTATAGTAAGTCGTGCAGTGGCTCAACTCAAAGAGTTCTACCCATGGGTAAAACATAAGTTTAAGCCTACTGCTGAAGTAGCCTATAAAAGCGGTGTGCTTTATTTAAAAGGTGGGGATTTGACCACCGAAATCAAAGAGTCCAGATTGGTTAAAGTACGTGTTCACAACCTTGAGAAATTCTTTGAGCCTGAATTCTTCGAAACCAAGAAAGTGGTTTTCGTTCCCCGACAGTAATTAGTTCGCTCTTCTTTCGAAGTCTTCCTCTTCACTAGGCTTAGCCGTGTAGATTATAATGCTGTACACTCCTACTAGCGTTCCAAGGGGAAAATTGATTAACCCAATGATTCCATAAACCAACGCTGGCATCATGGCCCATTTACGTCCATTGACTAAGCCAAAGCCTATTACGATTTTAGGAATAAGGAAGAGGATGGCGATTGCCCATAGTATGGAATCAATAAAATCAAATATCCACATTGCTTCGACTGGTATTGGATCATTATCCAGTGCGGCCATATTCAATATAAAATCAATAAAGAAATCATAGAATACTAAGCCCAATAGACCGAGGGCACTAAAGGCAATGAAAAGGATACCTAAGATTTTCTTGTGAGATGGTTCAGTAAAATTCATAGTTTCTAATTTTACTTCAATATAAAAAAAGCCCCGATAAATCGAGGCTCTTTCGTCAGCAGCATAAACCGCTTATTCAAATCTTAAGGCATCTATTGGGTTTAACTTAGACGCTTTATTGGCTGGAATTACACCAGACGCTAAACCAACGAATACACAAACCACTAAGCCCACAGTGATCCATAGCCAAGGAATAATAAATGCTCCTCCGAGGGCGGTGGCGAGTATATTCCCGACTCCAATCCCCATCAATGCTCCAGCAATACCTCCCATCTGACAGATTACAATGGCTTCAATTAAAAATTGTTGACGAATTCTATTTGGAGTGGCTCCTAATGCTTTTCTAATTCCAATCTCTCTGGTTCTTTCTGTTACTGACACCATCATGATGTTCATAAGTCCTACAGCTGCTCCTAAAAGGGTTACCGCTCCTACCACTAAACCACCAATTCGTAATCCGTTGGTCATATCATCTAAAGCTTCAGTGGCAGAGTCAGATCGAACAACTTCAAAAGAACTTTCTTCACCTAATTTGTTGCCCCTGATTTTACGCATATAACCAGTGGCCTCTCCCATGGCATAATCAATTTGCTCTTGGTCTTGAATCATTACTGTGATAGTGTATCTCATTCTACCACTTCTGTCAAGTCGCTTTGCGTTCAAAAGCGGGATTATAATATTTCTATCTTCCTCAGTACTACCTCCAAAACCACCTTTTTCTTCCAATACGCCAATTACACGGTAGTTATTACCGTAAAATTTAACGGTCTTATTCAAAGGGTCTTCATTTTTATCAAAAAGCGAACTGACGATTTCTGTACCCAGAATACAAACATAATTTCCGAATTCGATTTCCAATGCTGAGAAATTTCTTCCTCGTTCTATTTGGACATCCTTGATTGAAAAGTAGTTTTCGTCTCCACCAGTAATACTAGTATTAGGACTGGTCTTTTTCTCTTCATATTTAATCTCTGCCGAACCAGAAGCTCTGGTATAAATAGTTACAGTAGATGGGAAAGTATAATCATCTTTGAAGCGTACAGCCTCATCGAATTTAATTGGCGCATAAGACTTCTCTCTTACTCCATTCATGCTTCTTCTTCCAGAAGAGCGACTGTCTACATCGAAGCTATTGGCCCCTAAACCCGACATACTGGCTTCTATTTCACTTTGAATACCATCTACAGCGGTAAGCATCCCCACCAATGAGGTGATACCAATAGCGATAATTAGACCTGTTAAAATGGTTCGAAGGGTGTTCGATTTAATCGACTTTATTCCTTCCCTGACGTTTTCTCTGAAATTCATTGAGATAAAATGAGTTTATGATTGTTACGAATTTAGTCAACCATTGGTCAGATATTGCCAACAAATTTATAAATTCAACGATCGTTCTGTTAAGCGGTTTATAATCCAGTTCACTATGAGAAGACTTTTGATTTTATTGATTTTGGCTACGTTCAGCCTTTCTGGCTTCGCTTCCAGAATACTGATTCCTATGGACCTTTCACAATCAAATCACCTAAAAGCCTACGGCATTGCTTACTGGGTTCTCAATCAAGACGTAACAATCGACTGGATGTTAAATTTTAGAGGAGGAAGTTTTTTATTACCCTCCTCAGCCAGCATAGAGAAGGAATTAGTCATCCGGGGAGTAAGCTATGAGGTGATATCAGATGCTACCGCTGCTCAATATGAAACTCAAATTGCTTCTCCTTCTTCAAACATGGACATGATGAAATTGGAGAAGGTGCCAAAAATTGCCGTCTACTCTCCTAAAACAAAAATGCCATGGGATGATGCCGTAACTCTGGCATTGACTTATGCTGAAATTCCTTACGATATTATTTATGATGATGAATTAATGGCCGATGAGATGACGAAATATGATTGGTTGCATTTGCACCATGAAGATTTTACAGGCCAATATGGTAAGTTCTACGCCACATATTCACCTTACAGTTGGTACCAGCAACAACAAAAAGATTACGAGGCCTCTGCTAGAAAGCATGGGTTCACGAAAGTATCGCAGTTAAAACTGGCGATCGCTCAAAAAATAAGAACTTTTGTAGCGGGTGGAGGCTTTCTTTTTGCCATGTGTTCGGCTACAGATTCATTTGACATTGCATTAGCCGCCAATGGACTGGACTTTATCGAAGCCATGTATGATGGTGACCCTGCTAACCCTGCTGCCGAATCTCAATTCGATTTCTCCCAAACCTTGGCTTTTGAAGACTTCAAACTAAAAAATGATCCTCTGGAATATGAGTTTTCAGATATAGACAATACCGATGCGAGACGTTCAAGGGCCTTAACTGAAGGAAATGATTTCTTTAAATTATTTGAGTTTTCTGCCAAATGGGACCCAATCCCTACTATGCTTACCCAAAACCACACGCGTTTAATCAAGGGCTTTTATGGCCAAACCACTGCATTTAAAACCAGAGTAATCAAACCAGATGTGGTTACGATGGGACAAAATGATGCGGCTGAAGAAGCTAAGTACATCCATGGTGTTTTCGGAAATGGTTTCTGGACCTTTTATGGCGGACACGATCCTGAAGATTATCAACACAGAGTGGGTGAAGAACCAACTGACTTAAATCTCTACCCCAATTCTCCAGGTTACCGATTAATCCTGAATAACATTCTATTTCCAGCAGCCAAGAAAAAGAAAAGGAAAACTTAAAGAGAGAAGTCCTTAGCTTCTACCTTCACCTCTTCTTTATTCATTTGGGCAGTGTTTCCCAAATTTGAATCGATTGGTTATGAGCCCTAAGAGATGATTAGCCAGTTCGTCTATTCGCTAAAAATTAAGTCTTCAACTCACATGTCAAAAAGTCGCAGGATTATGCGCCTAGTTTTTATTGAACATGCTAAATTGCAACATATTTTAAAAAGTAAATTTGATTATATCAATTTCCAAACATCTAGATTATGAAGAAAACATTACTCATTTGCCTTACCTTACTGGTATCGTATGCTGCTCAGTCACAGACGGCTGACTCCGTAAAATGGGAAAGAAAAGGCTCTTTAGGTTTTACCTTCGCAAACGTTGGCCTATCTAATTGGGCTGGAGGGGGCGAAAGCTCGGTTTCGTTGGGTACGATCTTCAATGCAGCTGCTATCAGGAAAGCAACGCATTCTACCTGGAAAAATCAGGTTGACTTTGCTCTAGGTGGAGCCAAATTAGGGGACAGAGATTTCAGGAAGACTGATGATAATATTATTCTTCTTAGCCAGTACAAGAGAAAAATCAATGAGAAATTTGGTTACAGCGTATCTAGCATTTTAAGAACTCAATTATTAGAAGGCAATAATTACGTGGCTGACCCTTTAAACCCAGGGGAGCTAATTACCGAGAAAATATCCAATTTTATGGCTCCAGGCTACCTTTCAGTAAACTTGGGTATGGAATATAGCAGTGGCGATGTACTTACAGTTTCCTTTGCTCCTGCTGCGGGCAAATTTACTTTTGTGATGGACGATGAGCTTTCAGCTGCTGGTGCTTATGGTGTTGATCCAGGAGATAAAGTAAGAGCTGAATTTGGTGCGAACATCCTAACCACTTTGAACTTGAAATTGATGGAAAACATATCTTTCCAGTCTAATCTAAACTTCTTTACCGCTTATGATAGCTTTGGAAATGTAGATACCAACTGGGAAACACTTTTAGTAATGAAAGTCAACAAGTGGTTCAATGCTACCTTTGGAACGCAGTTGATTTACGATGACGACATTCTAATCAAAGGTGAGGACGGAAACGTTTCTAGAGAAATTCAGTTCAAGCATGTTTTGAACCTTGGGGTTAACTTCAAGTTATTTAGCACAGGCAACTAAGACTTAATTTCTATCCAATTGCAGAAAGTCATTCTGGAATGCTTCGTCAAGTAAATTGATACGGCTTTCAGAATGACTTTTTCGTTTACCCAACTTGGTAACTAAACCAATTAATTATAGAAAGACCAGCGTACGCCTAAGTCTAAAGTACGTTTTACGCCTGTATAGTAAGGGGTTAAGAAATAACCTTCAGCCGTGATACCCTGATTGAAATGAGCGGATTTAACGAAAAAGTTAAAATTCTCTACTTTGAAATTCAAGAATAAATCGACCTTAATAAAGGCATCATTCTCAAAGTCATCTTGCAAATGGTATTGCTGAACAATAGGGTTGTAAGCATTGGCATAATACGCTGAACGGTAGTGCAAATCTATCCCAGTATGGATAATCATTTTACCATCAAAAATCACATTTTTATAAGCCAGTTGCCCATTCGCTAAGATATCTGGCAAGCGATAAAGGTCTGAAGAACCTCCAGAAACCGTGTTATAATAGAAACTACTAGACCACTTCCATTTTGGCGCCAATTTGAAATCGAAATGGAAGCCAGGGGCCAAAATTACAACATCGCTACCCGCCTGATTTGGGCGCTTATCTTGATCGTAATAAAGGTAATTGGCAATTCTATTGAACCTGAGTAATGGCCTAAGACTCATGCCCGGAGTGTTGATTTTCACCTCACCATATAAGTTCTCTGATTGCTCGTTCTTAAATCCGTTAATCCAATAGCCCTGTTGGCCAGCATAGAGCTCAGAGAGGTAAGAAGGTTGACTAGACACCTTAGATACTCTGGCATCGAAGAAAGTACTGGTAAAGTCTCCTTCAACAAAAAAACCTCCTCCGATTAAATACTCACCAGAAGCTTTCAAGAAAACCTTAGGCGTAATTTTCTGCCTTAAAGTCCCACCCAAATAGTTTTCTAAATCAGCACCTTCTCCGCCTAAAATCCTGTTGTCATACTTCAAATAACGGTTGCGATAAAAAACAGTATAGGAGAAACTCTTAGTGGATCCTTTTATTCCAAATTCATTTGAAAGCTCATTGTAAGTTGTTCTATCCATGATAGAATCTTTCACCAAATCACGCCCCACAGGTTGATAAACGAGTGAGTCCGAACCTGCCAAATTATACACATCGGTGTACCTCACCACCTGATTATAGAAGGTACCAGAATGGTACACTTGAAATACCGAGTCCAAATTGTATTGCTGAAAAATATGTACCCCACCACGTTTATCGTAGCTTTCTGCATTGTCCAGCACTACGTTAGCATCTTTATATTTAAAATAAGTAGCCTTCGCACTAACCACATCATTAGCGGGATCGATGGCTGGGTCAAGAATTCCTCCCTGCTCGTCTACGCTAAATTTCATTTGGGTTACATTGAACAAAGCCAAGTAACGAGGTAGTTTCTTGGGGCGAATAAATCCAAAGAAGTTATAATTGGTACCCCGCGACTGAAAGTCTCCAGTACTTAAAAATGACACCTGTTTTTCTGCTCTTACGCTTTTATACTGAAAGCCTAGGTTCAAATAAATACTATCGTTCAAGGCAAAAACAATGTCGGTTGCACCCCTTCGCCCACCACCATAAACTACATTGATTTCAGTGAATGGCGACTTTGTGTCAAAATATTTAATATCCTCTGGACCAACGTAAAACTCATCGTAAGCATTATAGCCAGACCTCTTTCCTATGGTCATAGAAGGCTCATAATAGAGATTTCTATAGGCAGTCCCTAGGTTTCCCAAGTTCTGACCAAGATTACCGTTCTTTTCAATGTCGGTATAGCGATGAAGGTTATCGGGAATGGTGTCTGGATAATTGAAAATGAGGTTGTTGAACTTAAAATTCTTCTCGTAAGTATAGCGGGTGGTTAATGGCCCATATACACTCTTTACGGTATCCTTTAAAAGTCGATTCTCTCTCTGACTTTTAAGAGAATCTCTATTGGCACTAAACGTAGTATTGCCCTGAGAAAAAGCCACAAAACCCAACACTAAAAAACACGAAATAAATAATACCCTCTTCAACACGCCCAAAATTAACAATTCAATTGAGGTTTTTCTTTTGTTCCAGCACTTTAAACAGCCGACTGGTAAACTTCTCCTCTTCCTCTAAAGCAAAGCGAATAGGAATATAGAATACAGCTGCCTTCTTAAAAAGTGAATGCTCGGCAAGTGTCAAAAGTCGTACCATGTCTTTTTCGGTGGTTACTATTGGCAAATCTATGGGCTGTTTCGTCAAGTACTCTTCTATTCCATCCATATCCTTTGATGTAAAATTATGGTGGTCTTCAAAAATAAACTCCTTTTGGACATTGTATTTTGATGCCATTTGAGACTTAAAAACAGTATTGTCGGCAATCCCAGTAAGCAAAACAACATCTCCTTTATACGCTAGCTGCTGTGTCTCATGCTCAAAAACCAGTTGTGGTTTATCATATTCGATATGACTAAAGAACACTGGTTTTTCCCCCAAATAGGTTTTTACATTCGCTTTGATTTCTCTTCTCTCCTGCTCGTCAATCGCTTCTGGGCTTTTAGTGACAATCACGCAGTCCGCTCTTTTCGCGCCCTTTCTACTTTCCCTTAATTCTCCAGTAGGCAAAATATAGTCTTCGTAAAAAGGGTGGTTAAAATCACTTAACAGAATATTGAAATCACGAGCCACTTTTCTGTGCTGATAAGCATCGTCCAATAGAAAAACCTCAATATCTTCCTTTTCCATAATGGCAGAAGGGATGGCTAACACCCGTTCTTCTCCCACGCAAACGGAGATATTCGCCCCGAATTTTCTATAATATTGATATGGCTCATCCCCCATAGTTTCGGCAGTATCTGTTTCAGATGCCATTCTATAGCCTCTGGTTTTTCTTCCATAGCCCCTGCTTAGGGTCGCCAAGCTGTACTCTTTCTGAAGCAACCTGATTAAATACTCCACCATTGGGGTTTTGCCCGTTCCTCCCATAGAAAGGTTACCAACTGAAATTATGGTCCGATCAAATTCAACTTGGGGCTTCTTACCTATATTGTACAGGTGATTTCTAAAGCTCATCAGCCAACCGTAGAGCACGGAAATAGGAAATAATATCCATCGCAAGAGCTTCATTCTATTCAGGTTTCTATCTTAGCATTTTAAAAGTTACAAAGATGGTAAAAATCAAGGAGATCATTGAAGAACTGGAAAAACTTGCGCCCCCCGCTTATCAAGAGTCTTACGACAATTCTGGCTTAATCACCGGAGATAAAAACTGGGAAGTGAGTGGAGTAATGGTGAGTTTGGATTGTATTGAGTCCGTTATTGACGATGCGATCGATAAAAAGTGCAACCTTATTGTTGCCCACCACCCTATCGTTTTCAAAGGCCTTAAAAAGTTGAATGGTAAAAATTATGTGGAGCGAACCATAATAAAAGCCATTAAAAACGACATTGCCATATATGCCATTCATACCAATTTGGACAATGTGTATTTAGGTGTGAATCAAAAAATAGCCAATCAAATTGGACTAGTCAACACCAGAATTCTAGCACCCAAAAAGCAGTTATTAGAAAAACTGGTTGTATTTATTCCAAAAGAAGAAACCAACAAAGTACTCGATGCGCTGCACGCCATTGGTGCGGGAGAAATTGGCAATTACTCGCACTGTAGTTTCAAAGTAAACGGAACAGGCAGCTTTAAGCCCAATGAAAACGCCAACCCAGTAATTGGTGAAAGAGGCCAGCTAAAGCATGTGGATGAAGACAGGGTAGAAATTATGTACCCTAGCCATTTAAGCAGAAAGGTTATTCATACCTTAAAAGAGAATCACCCTTATGAAGAAGTAGCCTATTACATCAGTCAATTAGAAAATGAAAACCAAGAAGTGGGCTCAGGAATGATCGGACAACTCGAAAAAGAGATGACCAGCCATGAATTTCTGAGACACTTGAAACAATCGATGGACTTGAGTTCAATTCGCTATACCGCAAAGAATGTGGATTCTATTAAAACTGTGGCACTTTGTGGTGGTGCAGGTAGCTTTCTCTTGGCGTCAGCCATGGCCCAAAATGCCGATGCTTTTGTGACCGGAGATTTCAAGTATCATGAGTTCTTTGACGGTGAAGGAAAAACAATGATTGCAGACATTGGGCACTATGAAAGTGAAAAGTTCACAAAAGAGCTTTTGCATTCATTATTGACAGAAAAATTTGCTAATATTGCAACCTATTTGACAGAGGTGAATACGAATCCCGTACTGTACTTCTAAAAAAACGTGAATGGAAAAGACTGTAGCACAAAAACTTGACGCCCTTACTAACCTTCAGAGAATTGATTCTGAATTGGATGAAATCAAAAAAGTAAGAGGTGCCCTACCTGATGAAGTAGCTGATTTAGAAGATGAGATCGCTGGATATCAGACGAGAATTGATAAATTCAAATCTGAAGCTGGGGACCTTGAAACTAGTATTGCTGATTATAAAACTCAGATTAAAAACTCTGAGGCTTTAATCAAGAAATATAATGAGCAACAAATGAACGTGCGTAACAACCGTGAGTATGATGCCATTACAAAAGAAATTGAACTTCAAAATTTAGAAATTCAAATTTCTGAAAAGAGAATTAAAGAAGCTTTCGCTAAAATCGAAATCAAGAATGGTGAAATAGCCAAGACTGAAGAAGAGTTAGGCGAAAGAGCTAAGGACTTGGGTAGCAAAAAAGGTGAACTCGAAACTTTGACTAAAGAAAGTCATGATGACGAGCAGAAGCTAATGAACGCAAGAACGAAAGCGACTAAGGACATTGAAGAAAGACTTTTGGTTTCTTACGTTAAGCTTCGCGACAACGCAAGAAACGGTCTGGCTGTAGTGCCTGTCGATAGAGGCGCTTGTGGTGGTTGTTTCAACGTTGTTCCTCCTCAAAGACAAGCAGATATTCGTGAACGCAAAAAAGTTATCGTTTGCGAGCATTGTGGAAGAATCTTAGCTGATGTTACTGACGAAATCGTTGTAGAAGAAGCTAAGCCGAAAAGAAGCAGAAGAGTTGCAACAAAAGCCTAATTAGTTTTTGATGTTTCTAGATATAAAAAAATGGATAGGCGTTTTCGTCTATCCATTTTTCATTTTAACGCAAGTAAGTTTAGCCCAAAGTCAAACCACCAATTTTGACATGGCTTACACCACCACTTTGAATTTAGATTTCAAAGCCTCAAAATCCATCCTCTCCTCTTTAGAAAACACTGAAATTCCAATGGGCGATCTATACATCGCCAATCTTAATGATGTGTTAGAGCTTATTTTTAGCGAAAATGAAGAACGTTATGACCTACTCAAAAAGAATGAGGGCGAAAGACTCAAGCAGCTAGAAAATTCTTCTTCCGAATCTCCATATATCGACTTCTTCAGGGCTGAAATAAAAATGCAATGGGCATTTGTGAAACTTAAGTTCGGAAATACACTCAGTGGCGTGTGGAGTTTAAGAAGTGCTTATAAAACAACTGAAGATAACATTGAAAAACACCCAGACTTCAAACTCAACTTTAAAACGATGGGTTTGCTTCAGGTTATTTTTGGAGCCGTACCCGACAACAAACAATGGGTATTGAATGTATTGGGACTGGAAGGTGATGTTGAGAACGGCTTAATGCACTTAAAAGAACTCTCGAAAGAATCCACTCCATTTACGCTTGAGGCTACACTCATCTCTTCTATGATCGAGTCATACCTTCTGGAGCAGCATGATGAAGCTTTGGAGAACTTAAAAAACAACACTTCCGATCAAAAAACGATGGCTGAAGTATATATTACTTCACTGATTCTAATGAAGGCCCACAATGCGAATGCAGCAGCCTTACTACTTCAAGAAGCCTTAGAGAAACAAGAAGCTAAGGCTCCTCTATTGTTTGAATACTTGCTAGCCGAAGCGCTTTTTCAAGGTGGAATGTACAATCAAGCGAAAACACATTATTTGGAGTATATCGGCCAGTTTAAAGGCAGAAACCAGCTGAAGGATTCTAGAATGAAAGTAGCGATGTGCGAATACTTTCTAGGGAAAAATGCTTCTTTCAAAAGTTATTGGGAAGAAGCGAAACAAACCAAAGGCGCTACTTCCGAAGCAGACAAAAATGCGGATGCCATTTTAGAAGCCACCGCTTTACCTAATTTCAAATTACTTCAAATAAGATATGCCATTGATGGCGGCTACTATACATTGGCCAATCGAGCTGTTTCTAAATTGAATTTGGAGAAACTGACCATCATGGAGGTTCATGAAGTTAATTATAGAAAAGCAAGGTTGGCGCACTTAAAGTCCAATTACACTGAAGCATTACGGCTTTATAATGAAGTGACTTCTAATACGGATATACTGCCTGATTCCTATTTCATACCAAACTCTTTTCTTCAAATGGGTTACATTAAAATGGAAGAAAAGGAAAACGAACAAGCAAGAGAATATTTCAATAAGGTTTTGGAATTCAAAAAGCACCCATACAAAAACAGCCTAGATAGTAAAGCTAAAATTGCCTTAGCAACTATAGATGGCGCAGGTGACTAACTTCATTGTACCTGTCTAATACAAAGGTTTTTCCTGTGAATGTGATTTCATAAAGCCCCAAATTGTTATGCAGAAAGTAATCCATTCCGCTTATTGGGTAATTTAAAATAGTAGCAAGCATTAAGCGCATGGCTCGACCGTGCATGCAAATCAACACGTTAGGTTCGTTTTCTTTGGCCATAATATAGGATAAGCCTGCACGCAATCTTTGCGCTAAACCTTCAGGACTCTCGCCACCTTCGATCGCTTTGTGGGTTTCGCCCCTTTGCCAACTGCTAATCATATCGAAGTAATAAGCATGCTGCTCTTCGTTTACTTCTGCCCCTTCATGTATTCCCCAGCTGATCTCATCTAATTCAGGCAGTGCTTCATAAGACAAGCCTTGCTCAATAAAACCTTCCATCGACTGAGCAGTTCTTTTAAGCGATGAGATGTATAGTTTATCAAACGGAACATGTTTGTAAGCTCCGTGAAAAGCCTGAGCCTGAGCCCTTCCCATTTCGTTTAGGTCAGAATCCACGCCTCTTCCCTGAACGATTCCCTGTTTATTGAAATCTGTCTGTCCGTGACGCGTGAGGTAGATTTTTTTGATCATCAATTTTGTTCTATTTTTGCCCTATTCAGGCACAAATCTAGAAACTAATTCAGAACCATCATGTTTCAACCCGGAGTTAATATTTCAATGCTTAATCAGTTTAGCAATAATACCATGGTTGAACATTTAGGCATAGAAATAATAGAAGTAGGTGCTGACTTTATGCGGGCAAAAATGCCGGTTGATCATCGAACCAAACAGCCCATGGGTCTCTTACACGGTGGGGCTTCATTGGCTTTGGCCGAAACCTTGGGTAGCGTTGCTGCTCATTCTGTAGTAGATCCAGAAAAACAATATTGTGTAGGTTTAGAAATCAACGGAAACCATATTAAGTCCGTAAAGGAAGGCTGGGTTTATGGCCTGGCGAGACCTCATCATATTGGAAGAAAGACGCAGGTTTGGGAGATTAAAATCACCAATGAAAATGATGACCTGGTCTGTATCAGTAGAATCACTATGGCAGTGATGGATAAAAAATAAGAAATGAATCAAAAGCAATCAGCAACATCATCCCTTGATTTTTCGGGATATGAAAAGACTCATGCGCTAAGATCGATATTTCAGGCAGCCGTAAACTTAGAGCTTCCTTTAGCCGTTTGGCGATCACCGCATCAAAAGGAAATGAACCTGATGCTATCATTTAGCAAAGTTCAAGAAGTAGAAAGGCCCGATTTAGAAACTTCTGATAAAGGCTTCATCTTCTCTCCCTTCGACCCTAAAAGCGGTGCTACATTATTTATCAAGAGTGATTTTCATGTATCTTTTGATTTCGATGAAATCATCCAACATGAAGACTTGACTAGCAGTGAAGATGCACTACAATCAGAGTTTATAAAGAAAGTAAAGCAGGAGCTCAATAAACAGGAAGGAAAAGTAAACTACCATATTAAAGATCAAACCATCACAGAGGCCAATCTTGACTATAAAGATTTGGTTCAGCTTGGTGTAGATGCTATAAAAAACAACGAATTCCAGAAAGTTGTACCCGCCAGATCGAAGTCTATTTCACTCAATGTTGATTTTGATTTAATCACCAAGTATTTACAATTGTGCGATGCCTACACTAACGCCTTTATTTCCATTGTTTCCACACCTGAAACTGGAACTTGGTTAGGGGCTACTCCAGAACTGCTTTTGGAAGTAAATCATTCGCAGTTTAAGACCGTAGCTTTAGCGGGTACCCAAAAAAGAGACATCGAAAAGCCTATTTCCGATACGGCTTGGACTCAAAAAGAAATCGAAGAGCAAGCCTTGGTAAGCCGATACATTATCAATTGCTTTAAGAAAATTAGGCTGAGAGAATACAATGAGAAAGGCCCCAAAACGATTATAGCAGGAAATCTACTTCACCTTAAAACAGAGTTTGAAGTAAACATGAAAGAAACTAATTTCCCTGAATTGGGAACTGTAATGCTGGAGTTACTACACCCTACTTCCGCTATTGCTGGCATGCCGAAAGAGGCGGCTTTAAACTTCATTCACCAACATGAAGGCTTCGACCGATCATTTTATTCAGGCTACTTAGGTCCTGTTCAAATCGAACAAAAGACTTCCATCTTTGTGAACCTTCGCTGTATGCAGTTATTGGAAGACAGCGCGATATTATACGCTGGGGCTGGAGTAACAGAAGACTCCGTTGCTCAAAAAGAATTTGAAGAAACGGAAATGAAATTCAATACATTACTCAATATTTTGAATTCAGAATCTTGATCCTTCAACACATCTACGATATCGCAAGTGTATGTGCCGCACA
>CAXBPM010000034.1:0-15889 GCA_963977345.1 uncultured Roseivirga sp. | reverse complement strand
CTATCGAAATACTACTGGCCAAAAGGCCAATTCCAGCTTCGCCTTCAAATTCCTTGTTGTTCCCATCTCGGGTTCTTACATCTAGAATAGAAGAAAGCCTTCCCCCAAAACGGGATGGAATTCCACCTTTATAGAGTTCAGAATCCTTGATGATATCGGCATTGAATACCGAAAAGAGACCGAACAAATGTGAAGGATCATACACCGGTGCTTCATCAATCAAAATCAAATTCTGATCTGCGCTTCCTCCTCGAACAAAGAAGCTGGAAGTACCTTCTCCTGCGGAAATCACCCCAGGAAGCATCTGTATGGTTTTAATAATATCAGGCTCACCAAAAAGCGCTGGAAGTTTTTTCACCTGCTTGATATCCAAGTCATTCCTACTCATTTGGATGCTGGACACATTGGCGATTGGACTTTCACCCGTAACCACCACCTCTTCCAGTTCCGTGAATTCTTCTGGAAGGGCAATGTTCAATTCAATATCCTTGTCCAGCGTGATCTTCTTTTCAATGGTTTTATAACCAATGAAGCTGTACTTCACGGTATAGTTACCCGGTACTAGCGTAATGGAATAGAATCCGTAATTATTGGAAATGACCCCGTTCCCAATTTCGACTACTAAAACCGTGACCCCCAGTAGTTCTTCTCCATTGGAGGCGTCTCGCACATACCCGTTCAAGGTGACCTTTTCTTGAGCGGATGCGAGTACAGTACACAATACGACACATGTCGTAAGTAAAAATTTGCGCATAATTAAATTAGAGTTTTGACCTGTTGTTTATTTAAAAATATTAGCCCTTAAATGGCCTAACCACCTTAATGACGATTCAAATGATCAATACACTTAGACGCCATTTAAAAATAATCCTAAGTGTAAGTCGTAATAACGGAGGGAAGGTTGCAATTACCTTTGATTAAATTGGTCTTCGGGTCTATAATCTAAGTTAAATCAATGTATAAGGCATAAAAAAAGAGCTTAGACTGAATCTAAGCTCTTTCAAATTATAATTATTTTATTCTTAATTCATTGCAATCACACCACATCCAATTCTTGGACCCGCAGCTCCTGATGGTTGAGAAGTAAAATCATCTATACCAGCGTGTACGATTACTGCTTTGTTCAAGATGTTAGAGTTATCATCTCCTCCAATTGTCCAGCCTTCCACTTCCATAGATAATGATCCACTTCCGTCTTCGCTAATCATAAGGTTTCCAATATCACCTTTGTGAAAGTCACCACCTTCAGCTCTGTTTCCATGATCTACACCCATTGGGTTCCAGTGGCCTCCAGCCGAAGTACCATCTGCTGCCGAACAATCACCCACAGCATGAATATGCACAGCATGATTACCTGGTTCTATGTTCATTAGACTTACATCTAACTTGATATTTCCGTTAGCCAATTCTTTAAATACAACCGTTCCTTTCAGGTTGCTATCGTTTTTACTTAATAAGTCTACACTAACGCTTTTCATTGGTTCAGCCGCAATTTCAGTAGCTGAATCTGACTTCTCCTCAGTCTTTTCTTTACTCTGAGAACAGCCAAAAGTCATGGCTGCAACTGCACAAATTAGTAGCATTCCATTGATCTGTTTTTTCATCATATCCATTTCGTTTAATTCGAGTTCAAAGGTTCAAATTATATAACAGAACTACAATGAGAACTGTTTGAAATATGTTCAGAAAAGGGGATTTTATGCGGATTTATACACCAACGGTAAGCTTAAAATTTGTATTTAAAGCCTACTCTGAATACTTGAGTTTCGTAGTAGTTTTCGTAAAGTGCTCTGAAGCTGTCTTCCCTAAATTCTTGCTTCAAACCAAAACGATTAAAAATATCGCTAAACGAAACGGTAAGCTCTCCCTTTCCGGCCAGCACTACGCGTTTTGCGCCCAAGTCTAAGGATGACCTTTCGAACTGACGACCTTGAGGAATATTTTTAGGTGCGAAGTACAAGTAACTCAGTTGCAGTTCTGTGTTTTTCGATACAGTAAACTGATTGTTGATTTTAGTATCCCAAGTATTGTCTTTTGTGTCTTCAATGTTGAATGTACGTTCATAAGGGAATAAAATCGTTCCAGAATAAGCATCTACGGTATTTACATACCAATTAAAACTTCCAGAAGCTTTCCACCAATCAGTCAGGGTTTGAGAGAGCAAAATCTCAACGCCAAGGTTTGAACCACTGCCTACATTCTGATAGATTTTGTTCACGATATTGTAATCGGGGTTAGAATTATCGACCGAATACACGCGCATAAACGGATCGTTGATTTGACGATAGTATACCGACATAAAAATAGAGCCTGAACTCCAATCGTGATTAAAGGCTGTTTCAACGGTTTGGGTAAATTGCGGACGTAGATAAGGATTGCCTACTTTTAGCAATTCAGGATCATCATACTTAGCAAACACTCTAAGCTCAGGTTCTCCCGGCCTGTCTACCCTTTTGTTATAAAACACAGAAAGAATGTTGTTCTCATTCAGCCTTAAACTGAAACGCACATTCGGGTAAAGCTCGAAGTAGTTATAGGCATCATTCTGATCGTAGTAAATATTCGCTGGGTCTAGGTCATAGAATACATCCACATATTCGGCACGAAGCCCCGCTTCGATATCGAATTTCTTTTGCTCATAAACGTAACTGAAGTAACCCGCATACAGGTTTTCGCCCCAATCCGATTGATCGCCCAAGCCTTCATAAATCACAGATTGATTTCCTCGGCTAACATCATAAGTAATTGGGAGTCTTCTGATCTGTAGCTTCCCTCCCGTTTCAAACCTGCCTTGCCTTAAAGGTTTGACATAGTCCAATGTAACCGGGATGGTATGCTCAATAGCGATGAGGTGCGTTCTGTCCGTTGAAATTCTAATACCCGAGCTATCGTTCAAGAAGTACTCTTCGTCCTCCCAGCCTCGTGTATATTGAATACTCGCCTTCAACTCTCGACCAGGCTCACTGAATTTATGTTTGAAATCGGCTGATGCGTTAAAATGCCCCGTAATTTCTTCTTCACGCCAAGACCAAAACCGTTGGCGTCTTTCAATCTGCTGATCGATATAAGGTACTTGGGCTGTGTCCGTATGGTGTTCTCTGTCGAAAATGGTGGAAATACTGAGTGTATTGCTTTCGCCTAGAAAAAGATCGATTCCTGTTTTTAACACATACTGCGTTTGCTTTCTGTTCTCTGGAACCTGAGAAGCAATGACATCACCGTTATCGTAGTAACGGGTAGTGAACTCATTGTTCGGTAATTTCTTCTGCGAAAGCACTTCGGATTGAAAATAGAAATTCGATTTATCTGACCTTCTATTTAAGCTCAAACTAGGGGTAATTTTCTTGTTGTTATCGAAACTTGGCCAGTCAGTAGGTAAATCTGCCCTTCTCTTTCCGAGCGCCCCCATCCCCAAAGCCAAACCTACATCTCCATTCCAGCCCTTTTCACTTTCCTTTTTGTAAATGATATTCAGAATTCCGGCCATTCCCGTGGCATCATATTTTGCCGATGGGTTATTGATGATCTCAATTCTTTCGATATTTGACATAGGGATACTTGCCAAACCTTTCTGATTGCCATAGCCCGTCAATCCAGTCTGCTTGCCATCAATAAGCACTGCTACCTTGTCGCTTCCTCGTAAAAGTATTTTCCCCTCTTGGTCTATGGTAACCCCTGGCAGGTTCTTCATGGCATCTAACACAGAACCGCCCACATTTGTAAGGTTATCATCAAGAGTGAATACCTTTTTAGATAAATCGGCAGCTACTGCCTCTCTTTCGCCAGCTACAGTAACTGATTCTAGATTGGTAAGACTTGGTTCCAAAGTAATTTTTCCCAAATCGAAAAAGCTGTTTTTACCATTTACAATGAGCTCAATACTTGAGGAAGTATATCCAATAAAGGAGAAATTAACGCTGTAATTACCAACCTTAAGTCCTTCAATCGTGAACTGGCCATTATCATTGGTCAACGCCCCCGTTACCAAAATACTGTCCTTTTCCGTTTTAATGGCTACAGTAGCAAAGGGGATAGGTTCGGAAGTATCTTTAGCAAACACGCGCCCCGAAACTGTGGCGGTGTTTTGGGCAAAGCTGTTTAGTGCTAAAAAGGCAAATAGGGTAATGAGAAATGATTTCATTTAAGATGAGATTAATCGAGTTTATTGAAATTGCAAAATACCGAGTCACATTAACAATCGAATGTGACTAAATTCAGCAACTTCTTTTGGTTTTCAATCTTTTGATTTTCTAAATGGCGCTGACCAACCTTTGAATGGTAGCTGTGCTGAGCAAAGAATTCAATATTCAACTTAACCCATTCACAATCAGTAAATTTCAGACCAAGTACTTGTTCCCATTCTAGCCTTAGTTTTTTCGACCAACTCAAATAGTCTGGACTACCCAAATGGGCCAAGTCGGCATCACAGAGAATTTCTTCGTAGCAGTTATTGGGTTTTTGTGGCATCCGAGTAGCGTTAATACAGCTGACAATAAATTTTATGTCTTCTTCGCTAACTCCTTCTTCGCTAAGTATATTTCTGGAAATCGAGATACTTTCATTTTCATGGTTTTGATAATCTATGATTATCCCCAAATCATGGCACCATGCAGCGATCTTCAAAAGTTGTTCATAATGTTGGTCTACCCCACTTTCATCACAAAGTATCCCTACCCATTTCACAACATTAGCTGCATGAAAATAATTATGGAAATGCATCCTGTCGGTAGAGCTGGGTGAGAGCAGATTGCCCACCCTCACCATTACTCTTTCTACCACACTTATCAACACAATTCAATTTTGCTTATGTAAACTGTTTTCATCAGCCTTCGTCTCCTTCCTCGCCCTCTTCATCGTCTTCATTCACTACTTTTGAGCTGATCACAGTGCCATTGGCATTAAAGATGACCTCCAAGGTTTCTTCATCTTTCTCAATCTCAGCTTCATACTGAACCACACCGTTTGGCTTTTCGATTTTAGTGGTTTCTTCTACCTCATAACCATCGTACTTGGCTTTTAAAGCAGCTTTTACCGCCTCAGGCAAATTCTTCTCTTTAATTTCAGTTTCGGTTTCTAACCAACTGCCGTCAGATTTGAAATTGGCCGACATCTCCACCTTATTCATTTTGAAGTTGGCTTCGTACTCACCCTCTTCTTCCATTTCCCACTCTACCGATTTAGCATTGGTGAATTTGGCTTTAAAGGCATCTTGTACTGCCTTAGGAGCTTCAACTTGGGCGCATGCTAAATTGGCCAATAGCAAGGCCATAACGATCATTGTTTGTTTCACTTTCATCTTCAGTTTTTTTCTTGAAGTAACTACACGATTCTGTAGAAAAACTGGAGAATGTAAGGCGGCTATTCTTTTTTTAGGGAAGAAAGGTTGACGATGATCTGATGTTCGTCATTTCTGTTGGTGTACTGGATTTGCAGCCCTTGGCTATCGCAGGCCGTTTTTACTATGGCCAAACCCAAACCGATGGAATTACTCGTGGACTTTCCTTTTTTAAACCGTTCAAAAAGGCTCTCAGCAGGCACGGCCAAAGGCTGGCCTGAATTGGTGATGGTCAATAAATCTCCAATCAGTTCTATGCGTAAAAAGCCATTTTGGATATTGTGTTTAATGGCGTTACCAATCAGGTTTTGTAGAAGGATATCAACGATACTCTTATTTATGAAGTAACTCTCGCTAGTCTTCGAAACCAGAACTTCTACCTTCAGCATCATGGCATCAGAGAAGTCTTTAAAATCTTCTACCATCGCGTTTATTTCTGCTTTTAAATCCACCCGTTCAACGCCTGAAAATTGATGATTTTCCAACTTAGAAAGCAGCAATAGATTTTTGTTGATTAAGGAAACACGTTGAAGTGCATTACTCATTTTTTCGAGTCGCTGCTGCGCATCACCAGTTATCGTTTCATCTTCCGCCAGGATGTCCAAATTACTTTTAATAATGGCAATTGGATTTTGGGTTTCGTGGGCAGCGTTTTCCGTAAATTCCTTTAAACTGATGTAATCGGCAGCTATTTTATCGGTCACCTTCACCAAGGTTTCGTTTAGGGCATTGAACTCTTCAATGTCAGAATCAATGGGTTTAAACTGCTTTGATTGATTTAAATCGTACCCTTGAAACAGTTTTAAATTTTGGTAAAAACTGCTCCATATTTTCTTCGATACAAAACGATTTACCCAAAATAAACCCAGCAGAATAAACACAAAAAGAACAGACAGGCTGAGCGTCACTATGAACAGAATATCCTCCTTTTCAATCAGCGATTTTCTAACAATTAGCCGATAGTTCTTTCCATTGATTGAAGCATACCGGGTAAGCTGCTTAAAAGGCATTGATTCTTCTTCCTGTGTATTATAGAGTAATGTGTCGCTATATGTGAGTGCTGGATAATAAGCTTGGCTAAGTTTAATTTCTCGCTCATCGCTTTTTGATGGCAATATAGTTTCCTCTTGTACTTCAAGTTGTTGGATCCATTGATCGGATTCATGCAATAGTAATTCCGACACTTCGTGCTCTATAATTCGCTCGAAAGCGAAGTAGAAAACGATGCCGCCCACCAAAAAAACCACTAAGGCCGAGCCTATAAAGTACCTTCCAGATTTGACGAGTAGTTTCACTGTTTTACAAATTTATAGCCCATACCATATACCGCATGAATGTATTTATAATCGCTGTGTTCGTTCAGTTTCTTCTTCAGATTTTTGATTTGCGAATAGATGAAATCATAGGAATCCGCCATGTCCATAAAATCACCCCAAAGGTGTTCCGCCAAAGCATTTTTTGAAATTACCCTTTTGGCATTGGTGATAAAATAGAGCAACAATTGATATTCCTTTTTGGTCAGTGTGATGGCTTGCGAATTGACCGTCACTGCCATGCTTTCTAGATCAATTACAATGTCCTGAAATTGAATTTCATTCTTCCCTTCAAAATTTCTTCTGCGCAATACCGACTTAATTCGCGCATTTAATTCAGGCAGATGGAAAGGTTTGGTAAGGTAATCGTCTGCACCAATGTGTAGCCCCTCCACTTTGTCTTCCAATGAATCTTTGGCCGAAATAATCACCACACCAGCAGATAGATTGGCCTGCTTGAGCAATCGAATCACATCCAGTCCGCTGCCATCCGGAAGTGTAATATCCACTACTACACAATCATATTCGTACAACTCAATTTTCTCAGAGGCCTGCGTAAAGTCCGAAGCAATTTCACACACATTACCCTCCTGCAAAAGGTAATGCTGAATGTTATCGGCCAGCATGGTTTCATCTTCAACCAAAAGTATTTTCATAACAAAGGTTATCTGAACAGGCTTATGTCAATAAGCCCTACAATTTCGGCAAATCTAAGACGAGATTCTGTAGATATTTTGGTTTTAATCATTGCCCATTTAAAGTCGAAACGGAACTACTCTTATATTTTTTTCATTACCGTAGGGCACTTTACTATATTTGCAAGCTCAAATCAATACAATGCGCCTCAGACAATTAGCCCGTAAACTCCAAGTTCAGCCCAAGCAGTTAATCGGTATTTTATCCAAAAATGGGCATGAGATTGAAAACGACCCTAATTTTAAACTGACCGAAGAACAGGAAAGCCTTATTCTTTCTATCGTTCCGATGCCTAAAGAGCCTATCGAGCCAAAGGCAGCCCCAATACAAAAAGAAGTCGTTGAGGTAGTTGAAGCCATTGAAGCACCTTTGGAAGTTGTTGAAGAAGTAGAAACCCCCACAGAAGAAATCGTTACACCCGAAGCAGTTGAAGAAGCTCCCAAGGAAGAAACTAAAACAGTTAAGTTAGAAGAAGTAAAAGAAGCGCCTAAGGTGTATAGCTTAGAAAAAGAAGCGCAAGAAAAACATAAAGATGTTGAACTGATTAAAGCGCCTAAACTAGAACTGGAAGGATTGAAAATATTGGGTAAAATTGACTTACCTGAACCTAAAGTGAAGGAAAAAGCCAAACCAGAAGAGGCAGAAGAAACCACTGAAAAGCCCCAGGCACGTAAGGCCACACAGAATAGAAGCACTCCTACCCACGACCGCAAAAGAGAAAATCAACGCACAAGACCTACTACACTTGAGTTGGAAAGAAGAAAGGCTGAAAAAGAAGCCAAGCAAAAGAAATTAGCCGAAGAAAACCGCATTAAGGCTTTGAAAGAAAAGCGCTACAAAGAAAAAGTGCAAGCCAAAACAAAGACTCCAGTCCCAAAGAAAAAGAAGACCAAGCCAGAAGCTGCTCAAGCCACTGAGCAACTTAAAAAAGCCGCCAAAGCACCTGTTAAAAAGCAAGCCCCTAAAAAAGGCCTCCGCAGATTATGGGCATGGCTCAATGGAGAGTTGGATAAGCATTAGTCACTCTTAACTTCTGCTTTTCTTCCTAGCAGATTCGCCCTTGTTGGTGTTGTCACCAACAAGCCATCTGGGTTTATTCTTTCCATATAACCCTATAATTGCGAACGATTTTGTCCTAGCAGATGGCATATCTAAGGCTATGCTGCAGAAATGCTAGTGCGAACACTCCTCCTTGGAGAATGAGGTTGCCTGCCAGCCGCAGGCTGGGGAGGATTGACATTTACTATAGTATTAATTCGAGATTAGTAGCTTTTTTCACTACCTTTCTCAAAATTATACTAAGCTGAACGCAAAAGAATATATCACCTATTTGTCCTCCATTGAGGAATACTCCTTCTCACTGGACGAGATAGGACACAAAACAATAGGAACAGAATCTTCATTAAAATTTGAGTTGCGAAGACTAGTAGATAAAAATGAAATTATAAATCTTCGAAAAGGATTTTATCTAATTATACCGCCCAGATACTCCTCATCAGAAAAACTTCCCATTCAACTGTATGCTAAAAAGCTATTCAAATATCTTGATCGGAAATATTATGTTGGCCTATATGCTGCTGCAAAAATTCATGGAGCGAGCCATCAACAATCACAACGGGATTATCTGATTATTGAAGCTCCAAAACTCAACACCATTAAAAAGAAGAGCTTTGACATTCAGTTCTTCACTACTGGCACTTGGCCAAGTAAGAATATTCAAACTAAGAAATCGGATGCAGGAGAGTACAAGATATCCTCTCCCGCTCTCACTTTTATTGACTTAATCCATCACCACACTAAAATTGGCGGACTCAACCGCATGCTGGCTTCTTTAGAAGAACTCACTGAAGAACTGAATGAAATAGACTTAAAAGAACTCACTTCTTGGTATACACATAAGAGTACTCTCCAAAGAACAGGTTTTTTACTTGAAGAACTGATGGGAGAAAACACCTACACCAACATCATCTACGAAAAGTTAAAACAACAACCCTACTTCCCGGTATTACTGAGTCCCAAGAAAACTCAAAAGCCAGGGTCAGTTGATAACAAATGGAAAGTAGATGTAAATATTAAACTGGAGAGCGATTTATAAACCAATGCATAAAACCTCGACTCATAAATGATTGCCAAACCTTATATAGCGAAATGGCAGGAACATGCTCCGTGGAAAGAGTTTTCTCAAGTGGAGCAAGACTTAGTGATCAGTAGGACATTGGTGGCAATATTCTCCGATGACTTTCTCAGGGAACACTTAGCATTCAGAGGCGGTACAGCTTTACATAAACTCTATCTCAATCCAGCTCCACGATATTCGGAGGACATTGATTTGGTACAGATCAAGCAAGGCCCCATCAAACCAATCATGGAAAGGCTTGGCGAAGTAATCACTTTCTTTGAGGAAGACAGAAAAACGCAAAACAGAGGTCATGGCATTAAGGCGCTGTACCGATTTATTTCTGAGTATGAAGAAATTAGAATGCGATTGAAATTGGAAATCAATTGTCGAGAACATTTAAACGTATTGGATTGGGTAAACTTTCCTTATAAAGTTCAAAGCGATTGGTTTGAAGGAAATTGTGAAATAAGAACTTATAACATCAATGAATTGCTTGGCACCAAACTCAGGGCATTATACCAAAGAAGTAAAGGACGCGACTTGTTTGACCTAGATTATGCTAGGCGGAATATGGACATCAATATTGATGAAATTCTTGAGTGTTTTCGGCAGTACATTGAGTTTGGCACTAAGAAAAAGGCTCCGAGTCAAAAGGAGTTTTTACTAAACATAGAGGCTAAAGAAAATGACGCAGACTTTACAGGAGACATGGAAGCTTTATTAAGACCGGAAATCCAGTATAACCAACAAGAAGCCTTTGAATGGCTGAAAGATGAATTAATAGCAAGAATTTAGTTAAAACCTCAATAGAAAATGGGCTTGCTCAAAATTGGATAGCCATTAGTAGCTCTTAACTCCTAATTTTCCTCACCAGTGCTTTTCCCCACTTACTCCACACCATGTGGCTGTTTTAGAAAATCTTCTAAAACACTTATTGCTATGTGCTTTAAACTCTATCAAGCTGACTAAATTGATCCAGAAAAAGAAATCGCAAAAAATGAAAAAAGAACTTACACTTGAGCAAATTGAAATTACAAAGCAGTTTCAGGCTCATATTAATGCTGAAATAGAAGGTGATTTAGATACTACACTTTCCACAATGACACCCAACCCTCATTTGAATAATATTCCTACCCTAATAGGTGGAATTGGCTATGAAGGCGTAAAGAGTTTTTACAGCAGTCTCATTCCGTTTGATAAGTTCTTTCCACCAGACCTTGAAATGGTTCCTGTATCTCAGACAATTGACCAAAATCAATTAGTTGATGAAATAATTTTCAAGTTCACACATACTACTGAAGTTGGTTGGATGCTACCCAACATCCCTCCTACTGGAAAGCGTGTTGAAATCCCTTTGGTCGTAATCGTTGGATTTGAAGACGGAAAAGTTACTCATGAACACATCTATTGGGATCAAGCAAGTGTGCTCGTCCAAATTGGCTTGCTGAGCCCTGAAGGTTTGCCTATTCATGGTATTGAAACCGCTCAGCGTATGGAAGAAATAATAAGCAAAACTCAATCATAACTTCCCAGCGGCTTACTTCGCCCTTGTTGGTGACAATAGGCTGACCGAGAACTCGAAACAGAAATTTTGCCACCAAACAAAATTTGGTGCTCCTAGGTCTAAGCCCCATCTAAATCTTCCCCCAAGGGGAAGACTTTCGCCTCAGATCGTAATTTAAGGCTCTGAATCAAAATTAACTGATGCTCAAGATCCCTCCATGGAGGTTCCGAGGCTTCGGAATAGGGAGGCTCAAGAGTCAATGCCAAATATTCTTCTGAACTTGAATATGGTCAAACCATTCTCGGTCAGCCTCACAACACCAACAAAGGCAGACACCTCATTCCTATTTACACAGTAGGTTCTTCCAATCAAATTAAAAATATTAGATTCACTGATCAATATGATGAGTGTAGAATTTATGGTGTATATCACCATGTTCACCCTCATTAGAAACCACAATAGACTTATGAAAAAACTAATTTACTTCACGCTAGCCCTGTTCACCCTTGTTTCCTGCGACAAGGAAAAAGTGGCAGAAGCCAATAAATTCGATTTCGATGGAATCGATGAAAGCATCAAACCAGGGGATAATTTTTTTCTCCACGTAAACAAAACTTGGTACGATAACGCTGTTATCGCAGACGACCAATCTGGCGTTGGTTCTTATAGCTTCTTAAATATCCCTCAGAAGGTACTTTTAGAAAATATTTTGGTAGAAGTATCCAGTGGAACCCATGAAAAAGGCAGCGCTGACCAAATGGTAGGCGACTTTTATAATTCAGGAATGAATACCGCGCTCATCAACGAACGTGGTTTTGAACCCATTCAACCTTTGTTAGATCAAATCAACGCGATCAATTCTGTTCCAGCAATGATGCAATTTGTTGCCAATGAGTTCAAATCAGGAAATGGTTCATTGATCAGTATGGGGGTTTCTCCAGACGATCAAAACAGCAGCGTAAACATGTTGCATTTTGGCCAGACTGGCCTTGGCTTGCCCGACCGTGATTATTACTTTAAAACAGACGAATCTACCCTTGAAATTCAAAAGGCCTATCAAGCGTACTTGACCAAGCTTTTTGAATTAACAGGAAATGATAATGCAGAGAAAAGTACTTCAACTGCTTATGGCATTGAAAAGCAATTGGCGGAAGCGCATAAAACGCGTATCGAGCGTAGAGATGTCAAAGCCAATTACAACAAACTGGCCGTAGCCAATCTTAATAAAAGTCAGCCGAATATCGGTTGGTCCAAATTGTTAAATCATTTTGGTGCAGAAGCCGATTCTGTAGATATCGGTCAACCTGCCTACTATGCAAAACTCAATACTATGCTTCCTTCCGTTCCTTTAGAGGATTGGAAGACCTATTTAAAAGCGAATGTATTGACCAATTACGCTGAAATTTTAAGTGAGCCTTTTGAAACGGCAGCTTTCGAATACTCAAAAATCATCTCTGGGCAAGCAGTGAAACAATCACGTGCTCAAATCATGGTGAATAAGGTGGACAGACAACTTGGTTTTGCACTTGGGCAGTTATACGTGGCACGATATTTCAATGAAGATGCAAAAACCAGAGTGGCCGATTTGGTCAACAATCTGCAAAAAGCCTTTGAAACTAGAATCAATCAACTGGACTGGATGAGTGATGTCACAAAGGTTCAAGCCAAGGAGAAATTATACGCGATTACCAAGAAGGTAGGCTATCCAGATGTTTGGAGAGACTACGGAAATGTAAACATAGATAAGGACAAGTACTTTGAAAATGTAGTGGCGTTAAGAAAAAACGATTATCAGTATGGTTTAGATAAGTTGAACAAAGCCCCTAACAAATTTGAATGGGGCACAACGCCATCTACAGTAACCGCCTACTATAACCCTTCTCAGAATGAGATTGTGTTTCCGGCAGGAATTCTACAATTTCCCTACTTTGATTTACAAGCCGATGATGCCATTAATTATGGTGGCATTGGAATGGTGATTGGCCACGAATTGACCCACGCTTTTGACGATCAAGGTGCTCAATTTGACAAAGATGGAAATGTAAAAAACTGGTGGACGGATGAAGACTACAAAAAATTCCAAGCAAAAACGCAGCAGATCATTGATCGATACAGCTCTTATACTGTTTTGGACAGTTTGCATTTAATAGGCGAATCATCTGTTGGGGAAAATACAGCAGATAATGGCGGGATCTCCATTGCTTATGAAGCCTTTAAGTTAACCAAGCAAGGACAAGACACAGTAAAGATTGGCGGATATACGCCCGACCAACGTTTCTTTATGTCCATTGCCCGTATTTGGCGTGTAAAAACCCGAGACGAGTATTTACGCAACTATGTAAAAACCAATTCTCATTCACCACCCATGTGGCGTGTAAACGGCCCCTTAATGAACTTCACTCCTTTTTACGAAGCATTTGATGTTCAGCCAGGTGATGCCAATTACAAACCCCTAGAAGAAAGAATCAAGATTTGGTAAAAACTGAGTGACCGAGTGCTCAGCACTAAAAGAATAGGCTAATCGAGTAGAGGGCCGTGAGCAATAAGCTTACGGCCCTCTAACTTTTAAAGACCTCATAAGATGCCCTTGTTGGTGACAACACCAACAAAGGCAGAAAATAGTTGAAGGCCATGGATGAATAATTCATGGCTTTTTTTATCCCCCTAACATAATCACTGCCCAATTTTAGAAAATCTATTAAAATCCATATCCAATTATACTATAGGTGCGCTCAATCAAATTAAAAACTATTAGATTGAGTGATTAAAATATTGGGAGAAATCGTGAGGATTTTGACTCCCGCGTTAAAAACAGCTTAGAGCATGGTTGAAAAACTTAAAGAGTGGTTTAATAGGACTGGATATCCCTTAGAAATTTTGGGTGAAAGCATTTTAGTCAAAAACCAGTTTAACGTTATTAACTCTAGTTTATACCATGATCCGGAAAATAACATTTCACGTGAGTTAGATTTATACGCAAGTAGAACATGGAAAAACAAAGAGTCAGAAATTTCTCTTCAGCTTGACTTACTGATTGAATGCAAAAAATCTGACAAACCTTTTATTCTAGTTACTTCTGAATCAATTAATAGAAAGGACATATCTCTAGGCGATTGGTATGGTGTTGATGGCCCATACATAAGAATTCTAATAAATAATGACTCAAGACGCATCAAACTCCCTTCTCAAAGTAGTGTTGGATTCAAGCTTATTCAAGGGTTTACAAATAGCGATGAGACCATTCACAAAGCAACGAATACCGTTTTGAAATCTTTTATGGATTGGATTAGAAAAGAGGAGGACTATCTTGAATATTATATTAAAGATAACCACCATGTAATTGCTATTCCAATACTATTAGTTGATGCCCCTTTTTACGAGGCAAAATTGAATGGAAATGATGAATTGGAAATGAAAGAGATAAATTCGGGTTTATTTGAATATAAATCCAAGCTTAGTGAACTTTATCCTGAGCCATTTCCGATACCAATTATTCAAGCTGGAAAGTTGGAAGAATTGTTAATATCAATAGAGAGTTTTGCAACTGAAACCATGAGCCTGCTAACTAAAAACCCATTAATCAATATTAAAAACTTCCACAATACTAACGTCAATATCACATCTAATCTAGTGGGGAATATGTCGAAGAAAAATCTATAATGAATTGGGTTTATCGGTGAGAAAATTTTCGCGGAGGCTGAAAAGTTGGCTACAATTAATATATTTATAAGATGTAATTATTAGAGTCTTGAATGGTAAGTATTTCCTAATCTCTACTAATCATGGTCAAAAAGGTTGTATTTCATAAAGACTAAAAATGGATTGGATACCTATCATAGCCATATTGACAATATCCAGTGGTATTGGAATAATCATCGATAAGTTTCTAAATGAGCAAGACATAAAAAGAATTAAGAATAGCATTTTTACTATTTGGTACAGGCTATCGGATGAGCAATTCAAATTCTCCCATGAGGCAAATCAACTCCATAACACTTTCAATGAACTTTTTGATAAAATCTATGGAAGGAAACATTTTAGTCCAAAGTGTTTCTTAAGATCGATCTTAAGTTCACTTCTTTCTGTTTGTCTTTTATATCTTATAGCATTAGTTTTTTTTCCTGTTAAAGCTTTCGGCCCATTAGGAATAGGCCCCTTCCAATTTCTTTCTCACGAATCCTGGATAACTTTCGTGAGGCACGACTACATTATCTTATTGTACATCTTTGTCAACTTTATTGTTGACTATTTTTCATTAATTGAAACAAGATATTTTCTAAAGAAATCTGCCAACAGACACTTTTTAATAAAAATATCTTTCCTGTTTATTGACTTACTTATCTCATTTATCCTTGTGATAGTATTGTATCTCACATACTATCAATTGTATAGCCCGGCTGTTTGGTCTCATACAGGTGGACACATTAATCAATATCTCCTTTCTCTCGGTTTATCTACTTTGGTGACAAGTATTTTATTCTATTTATTCATTCTGTTCTATTTCTTATTAAAAGGTTTAGATGGCCTGAGAACACCAATCCGCTCTTTTTTAGAGCGATTAGATAGTCTGAAGAATCCAGTAACTTCAATTGTTGGAATAATAGGTGGCATCCTTGTAATAATTAAGGGTCTAAGAGACTTACTTTGAATTCACGAAAGTACGACAAACGTCATTGCAACATACCTTTAAGTAGCGTATGGCCGTCCCATCCCCCAAAACACCTTATCCCTTCACCTCTCCTCTCTTTTCACCCAAAGCCCAACACCCCATTTCCAAGCATAAGCCCCTCCCCGTCCAATTCTATTAGAATTTTAGGGAACATATCTGATGCTTTTGTGTTGTAGGAGAAGCTAGATGATTGGATCGAGCTCCCTTTCAAAAGGCCTGAAATCTAGATATTGTCAGGTCAATTCAAGATCAT
>CAXBPM010000033.1:0-15952 GCA_963977345.1 uncultured Roseivirga sp. | reverse complement strand
AAACAATGGACATTGAAATTGTTCAGGGTAGAGATTTTGACGAGAAGATGGCTACCGATATCACCCAAGGGGTAATTGTTAATCAAGCAGTTGTGGACTTAATGGGCTGGACGGATCCTATTGGTCAAACAGTATCGTCTGTTGGCGCGCCAGAACCTAATAAGGTAATTGGTGTGGTTAAGGATTTTAACGCGTTTTCACTTCACGTTAAAGTAGAACCAACTGCTATTTTTAGATATCAATTGCCAAATGGTAGTGCGCAAGGATTACCCACTTTAATGGTTCATTTGAGTGACGGTGCGGTTGGTCCAACGATGAAATTTTTAGAAAGTAAGTTTACAGAATTGGACCCTAATCATCCTTTTGAATACGAGTTCCTTGACCAACAAGCAGAAGCGCTTTATCGTGGAGATCAAAGACAAAGCAAGCTCACAGGTATACTTTCATACATCTGTATTCTAATCTCTTGTTTGGGCTTATTGGGTTTGTCTTCTTTTACCACTGCCACCAGAATAAAAGAAATTGGTGTGAGAAAAGTTTTGGGAGCCACCGTTACGCAATTGGTATTCATGATTTTCAAAGATATTATGGTACTGGTACTGATTGGCTTCGTTTTAGCCGCCCCTGCTGCCTATTGGCTAATCAATGATTGGTTGAATGTGTTCGCTTATAGAATGAACTTACAGGAAGTCATACTGCTTGCAGCGGGTGTGTCGGGAATACTCGCTTTAATTATTTCCTTCTTAACGGTAAGTTTCCATTCGCTAAAAGCCGCAAATCAAAATCCAGTGAAAGCATTACGATATGAGTAGAATTAAACCACCACAAAGTGATTTTGCCCCCAGTGAACAATGACAGGTAAAGTAGAATTGTCTCTCAACTGTTCATAGGTGGCTTTAGCACCTTGAGTATGCAGGCCAATGGCCTCAGCCGCATGGCTGATCCCTATCATGGAAACACCTTCTCGGGTAATGTGGCTTAAATCTCTAAGTTTGGGGATACTAAAAGTCTTTCCATAGTGCTGAGCCACCATCTTCAGACAGGTAGGACCGCAGTCCATGGCATCTAATTGTTTGTAGAAAGGAAATTTCAAGATGCCTTTTAAAAGTCAGTTATGAAAATGGAATATAAAAATTATGCTTTATTTGAATAGCAACATAATTAAAGCATAATAAAATTAATCTCGAAGGCTCTCAACTCAAATAATGGTTTTTCACCTGTCCTTAAATTTAATCTTCAGCAGCACCGGGTTTTCTGATTCTAAAATTTCTTCTAAGTCAAAACCTCCTGCTACGGCCCATTGGTCTTTTTCAAGGTTTTCCATGAACTCTTCGAAATCGTATGCGGCAATAAACCCCACCAAGCGGTCATCTTCCCATTCATGGAATTTTATATCATATTCTTCCTTGTTCTTTTTGCGCATATCAAATCGACTAAATCCCCCCGTCTTTCTATTGATCATGCCTTTTCGTTCGCTCGTAGAATTGAATTTGTAGCTAACCATTATGTGGTTTTTTCCTATTTCTGGAGTTACATCATATACGCTGTTGCCCTGAAGCATGACTTTAATATCCTGATTCATAGATACATTACTTTTAGGGTCTGACCACAGCCACTGCTTTCCGAAATCAAATTTGAATTTTGGGTAAACCTTATCGTCAATGATCTGATAGACAGTATCAGTCAATGGCTTTCGGTAAAACACTCCTTGTTCTAGCTGCCTTAAATGCGTATCAATATTTGTAGGGAATCGTTTTGGATCATTGATGAATGCTCCATTACCCGTGATATTTAGTTTGTCATCGGTAAAATAAAATCCGTCATAAGGAATGACTGTATAGTAACTTGATGGATTTATTTGTTCAAAAAGATATCCATTTTTATAGGGGATCATTTCCCCTCCATTTATTGCTTTGTCATACCCAGCTTTTAAAGTTTCAATATGATTTCCATCTTCAGAATAACGCAATAAAATCCTTGACCAACCACTATAGAGCTCAATCTTACCATTACTGAACCAAGCATCACTAATGTTAGTATATTCATTATGCCCACGACCGTAATTACTGATCACGGTTTTGTAATTGCCTTTTACATCGAATAAAGCAATAGAGTAAGGCGTGTATTTCTTATTCGGTATTCCAAATCCATTAGGAGTTTTGAAATACCATCGTATCGAAGATATCAAGGAGTTCTCTGTTTCCTCCAGTCTAATAATTTCTATTTGCTCAATTGCATCAAAAAAGCTTGCTCTTGGTGCATTAATGTCAATTCCAAAGCGTTCGAATTTGGGTGGAATTTGAGAAGCCAGATTTATGGAGAAAAGGGAGAAAAGAAAAAGCACAAAAGAGTAAGTTCGTTTCATCTTAATTCTATTTATATGTAAATAAAGGCCTCCAGAAACTGTGTTTCTATACCACTTACATGCGTCCCGTAAACTTGCGGTGTGAGAAATTTAAATAAATTAATGTTGCAATAAATAATTTGGGAACTCCAAACAATTGTTCATTATACAGTATTAGTTGATAGGTTCGCAATCATATTGTCCACCAGAACCCCGATACCCAGGGTCACCTGGGTTACCAGTTGGACAATTATACTGGGTCCAAAGAGTCGCTCCTTGCAGGTTACCTCCACAAATAAGCAACCAAAGTAACCCACAATAGCAATCTATATCGCAACCTCCTTTGATGGTAAGCAATTCTTGATTGATAATTTTTCTCCGATAATTTTCATAAAATTTTAAGTTTATAAATAATTAAAATTTGTACTAGTACTATGTATTAATGATCATTTCTTTTTGATGGATTTCGAGGTTTAAATTTCTTAAAACACTTGTATATTTTATATAATCTCATCATAAAAACACCTTCTCGGGTAATGTGGCTTAGCTCTCTAGGCTTAGGTGTGCTGTAAGTTTTATCATAATGCTGCGCTACCATTTTTAAACAGGTGGGCCCGCAGTCCATGCTGTCTAATTGTTTAAAGTGAGGGAATTTCAAAAAGAATCCGTTTTCAATTTCACAATAAATATATAAGGGTTTTCTTCTCCTGTAATCCCATCAAATTTATCAACGAGTTCCATACCCTCTTTTATAAAATAAAACTCTTCATTGTTTAAATCCCACGGCATGAGTTTTGCTGAACCCGTATTCCAGAAATCGTCTTGGAAGAATTCTTTTCCAATGTAAGTTCTATTTGTGGGCAAATGTACAATAGACATACCTGAATACCTTTCTACGCTAAAGTCGATGATAAGATGATTTTCAGTTCTGAGGATACTATTTACAAAAAGGTCCTCTTTTAATCGGTCCTCTATGCCAAAATTCAGCTTTAATGATGCTAATCTCTTTTTGTCCTTAATCTGAAATAATGTATCCCTTACAAATGGCTCCTTATATGTTTCATTTAAATAGACATATAAGGAGCCATTTACTTCCGTAAGAAGTTGGTCACCCCCCCCACCCGAAATAGTACCAGTGCCCTTATCCATTTTAACCGATTTAATTAGAATGGTATCACTGGGTGAAAAATCTTGATCCAACTTGACTAAATATGATTTATGAATCCATTTAGTTTTATCAGCAGATGGCATGCCGAAAGTGGTGAAAATACCATGTAATGATCCATTAACAATTTTTATGGCATTTAAACCAATGATTTTTGACTCTTTGACAAACTTACCTTCAAGATCAAAACATATTATTTTTTGACTAATACCAGAGGCTACATAAATATGATTCCTTTTTCTATCGAGGGTAATATCATTAATGTTCAAATATTCGCCCGGCCCTTGTCCTTTACTGCCAATCTGCTTGATAAATTTTCCGTTCTTCGAAAACTTAAATAACGCATCAATATCTGCAATGAAAATTGATTGTTCGTCATGTTCAATTTCTCTTATACGATTGAGGAGATTATTATCAAGCGTTTCCAAAGCAATAGAATCTACACTTATTGCAACAGTCGAAAGCTTAATCTCTTTTGCTGTTTTAACAGGAATATCAATGAACTTAAGGGTGCCATCTTTTTCAGCATCAGAACAACCTAAAAGAAAACTGATCAATACTAAAGCAACTATTACATCACGCATAAAATTCATAATTTACTTGAGTGTAGCGATTAACAACACCTTGAACCTTGATGGATAATCACTTTTAATTCTTTCTATATCTAAGACATCTTTCAGGAAGTACACTTTATTCTCCACATCGCCTAGTACGGACAAGTCAACTTTGACAAACCCATTATTGGAAAGATCATCAATAATTCCAGCGTCATGCGTGTCTAAGGTAGAAAAAGACTCACCCGATTTTAAACTAGTAAACTTAATTATACTTTGCCTTGCCCTTTGATTTCGTGCAGGAAATATGAGCCAATCCCCAACAATTTTGGTAGTCGGCCTTACAGTTAATCTTTTGTCTACTTCCAATTGATACTTAACTTCAATGTGGTCATCCTCAATTAGAAGGAAGTTGTAGTCAATATAATCCCATAACAATAAATCCTTTCCCTGTCTTGAGAAACTCATATATTGACCTATACCAAGATTGATATTGTCTTTAAATTTCTTTAGTGTCTTCCTACTAATACCCGTCTTATCACTTTGAATAAGGCTGTATTCAACAAGTTTACCTAAAGCAAGAGTATTAACTTCAACACCGTAGTGTCTTTCATTGTGAACTATTTGTTTTTTCTCGATCGCCTTAATTTCCCTGACAAAGTCACCTTGAAAATTATATTGAAAGATTTTTTCACCATTATTAATGCCTATGATTTTATTTTTTTTATCAAAAAATAGGGAGTTCCAGCCATCAGTAGTTTTTCCAATTTCCTGCACAAATTTCCCGCTTCTTTGAAATTGAAATAATCTGGAGTTACCTGGCCCCTCATCCTTGTTAATTGTTAGCATGAAGATATAATCTTCTGTTACAACTAAGCCAAAGTACAGTCTGTCCTCCATTTCTGACGGAATTTCTAAAACGATAGATTCCGAACTAGTCGCTACTTCAGACAGGTTTAATGTCTTTAATTCATTAGCTACCACCTTGATCGTTTCTTGAAAACCGTGAAGAGAATTGTTAATAAGCAAGAACCCAATGATTCCATAGAAAATATTCATGCTGCTAAAAGTTAAATTTTGTTAGTACTCTTCACGTAGATAATTCACTTTTTTGATTTATTAAAGCTAGCGTTTTATTTATTCCGTGATCTTATAATTAAGTCGCTCTTGTTTTTTGACATCTAAAGGTAACCTCGAAGGTTTTTTTTAGAATAGCGGCTATTTTAGCCTAGTTATTTGAAAACGGATTCCTTATAAAACTCTCCGATTGGGATTTCGCGTTCACCAATTTCAATATCCTTTTTTGTGAAAGCTGTAACTCGATTTAGGTTAACTATAAACGACCGGTGTACTCTCAAAAAGTTAGACCCGAACTTTTCTTCAAATAAAGAAAGTGTCTTTTGTGATTTTCTGCATTTCCTGCCCCAAGGCTTTGGCTAGTTCCTCTTCTGTTTCATAAGCATCGAAGTATTTTTCAGCCATAAGCTTATCTAAATGTGAATTCACTTCATGGGCTTTGTCTAAAAACACATAGTTCTCGACCATGAGTTTTTGAATCTGCTTTATGACCTCATTGTTGGTTTGGGCAAAAATTAAAGCAGGTGTAAAAAAGAGTATGAAGATTAGTTTGTAGCGTTTGTTCATCTGGATTTCAGTTCTCGTTGATGACTCAACTTACCACCAAAAGAAAAGCAAAATTCAGAACAACGACATACAAGGGGTTTAAGCCTACAGACAGGTTAGAACTTGTACGAAAAACTACTGGATAAAACATTTCAACAAACCCCAAAAAAAAATCTCCCTGCGAGTAGCTAAACTACTTACAGGGAGATCATATGTTTTCAGACGGCTTTTAAGCCTCTCTGTTGATCTTAATTATTAGATGTGGCACCGAAGTTCTTAGCCGCAGTTTTCTCAATTAAATCACCCTCTTTGATAGTTTTAGACACTACCAAGAATGGACCTGATACTACCACATCTCCTTCTTTCAAACCTTCCAATACTTCAATATTGTCGTAATCACTGATACCAGTTTTCACCACAACCATTTTAGCTTTTCCACCTTCATCGATAAATACCACTTCTTTGGTTTCATCTTTTGACGAAGCATTTGTAGTTGCAACTACATTAGTTTCTGTGGTCTGTCCCTCAGTTACTTTTGCATTTGGATTTCTAGTAGTCACAGCTGACAATGGAACAGAAAGAACTCCTGATTTTGTGTTGGTGATAATTTCAACACTGGCAGTCATCCCTGGTCTGAATGGAGAAGCACTTTTTATCTCAGAAAGTAAGTCTGCAAATGACTCATTCAAGATTCTGATTTTCACTTCAAATTCAGTTACTGCATCTGCAGACGATTTAGCATTTGCCGTATTGGCAATTGAAGTTACTACACCTTTGAATTCTTTATCCATTGAGCTGTACGAATCAACATCAATGATAGCCGTGTCACCTTGAGTTACTCTGATGATGTCGTTTTCGTTTACATTAACCCTGACTTCCATCATTGTTAAATCTGCAATACGCATCATTTCAGTACCCGCCATTTGCTGAGTCCCTACAACACGTTCTCCTTTTTCAACATCTAACTTCGATACAGTTCCAGAAGATGGTGCTCTTACCACAGTAAGTCTAACATTCTCTTCAGCTTCTTCTACCGTTGCTTGACTTGACTTAATTACATACTCAGAAGCGTTAACGCTTTCTTTAGCGGCATCTAAGTTCTTCTTTGCCACTTCGTAATTAGCTTTAGCAGTTTCGAAATCAGATTCAGAGATTACATTCTCTTTTCTTAATTGCTCCGAACGCTCAAAAGCTTGTTTAGACTGAAGTAATTGGGCTTCGTTTCTAGCTACCTGAGCGATGCTTGAAGCCAAATTGGCCTTTTGCTGATTTAGATTTGCTCTAGCTCTTTCTAATGCAGATTGTAAGTTATCAGGTCTAATTTTCACCAAAATCATTCCTTCGGTTACAAAATCTCCTTCTTCAACATTCAACTCAATAATCTCTCCTGCCACATCTGGGCTAAGTTTTATTTCCATTACGGGTTGAACTACACCAGAGGCTGTTACTTTCTCTATAATAGTAGTTTTTTTGGCAGATGCCATCTGAACTTGTAACGTTTTAGGCTGGCCTATAAAGCCTGCTTGCTTGCCAACCACGGCAACTACTAAAATCAGTACTACCGCTACTAACAGTATATAGATTAGTTTATTTGATCCTTTCTTTTTCTTAGCCATGTTATTGTAATGTAATTGGGTTCCCTAAATAGAAATCTAAAATCTTTGTTCTAAAAATGTACTCGAATTTGTTTCGAATTAAATCAGCTCTTGCTGAAAATAAGTTATTGCTTGCAATTTGGTAATCAAGATTGTTTACATCACCAACATTGAATCGTTGCTCAGTAGCTCTGAACGACTCTTCCAAGGCCGTTACACGCTTAAGTGTGGCATTGTATGTATTCAATGCTGCTAGAGCGCTATTATAAGCTGATTCTATACTTTGTCTCAGTTGATTCCTTGTATTCATTGAAGTGATCTCTGCGCGTTGTTTTGTGATTTGCGCTCTTTGGAGGTTAGCACTGTTTGAGTATCTACTAAAAATAGGAACGTTTACACGAATAGAAACTGACTGTCCGAGGTTATCATCATATTGATTGAACACTCCATAATTCTCTGCATAAATAGGCACTGTTCGTTGACTTGGATTAGAAAAAACTGATTGATTAGTTCCATCTACAAATCCGATATTCTGTGCTGGGACAACAACACTCTGCGTACCGAGCAATTGCCTAGCTCTATCCGAATGGTTCGTAGAAACACTACCACTCAAACTTACACTTGGAAGAAAAGCACTTTTAGCAATATCCACTCCTATTTCGCTAGTTTTCACTCCCAGTTCAGCACTTTGTATTTCTGGCTGCACACCCATTGCTATATTATAAATCTCACTTGGGCTTTGAGAAATAAAACCGATTTGATCTACAGAAACTTCTGGAGCAACAACTTCCAAAGACTCATCGGCAGGCATTTGCATAGCTTGCTTTAAATTTAACAAGCCAGCACGAAGGCTGTTTTCTGCATTCACAACAGAAACTTCATTGGTTGCTACTTGAGATTCTAAATCCAATTGGTTCGTCATAGGAAGTGATCCTGCGTTCACCAATTTTTTCGTTCTTTCCAATTGAGCCTGAGAAGACTCTAACTGAAATTGAGCATTCTTTAACTGCTCTCTGCCTAATAAAACATTCAGAAAGTTGGTAGCTACTGTTACACCAATATCATTCTTGGCTTTTTGAAGATCGAACTCACTCGCATCGAGGTTAAGCTCATTTCTTCTAATAGAGTTTCTTAACGCTCCCCCATTAAACAATGTAACCGATGTACTAGCTGACACCCCGCTACTCACAAAGCTAGTACTAATAAAGCCGTTGGTTACAGGGTCAATTGTTCTACCAAAAGACTTCCCTACGTTCCCCCCAGCACTTAAGCTAGGTAGAAGGGCAAATTTTGATTCCTTCAACGAAATTTCGCTGTTTAACTTATTCAGCTCACTAGAACGGACTGTTAAGTTGTTTTGCCAAGCATAATTAATGCATTCCTCAAGCGTCCAGTTATTTTGCTGACCATAGGACGCCATTAGCATAAAGAGTCCTGTAAGACTCAGGTAAATTTTTCTTTTCCAAATCATGTTTGATTGCTTTTTAAAAATCTATATCGGGTATATAAATGACCTTTTTGACCCAACTTAAATGGTTTAAATATTCAATTGTAATTTTGTCTAATCCTGAATCTGCTTCAATACAGTGACATGCTATATCCGACTTTCCTTTTCGGTTAACCGACATATTTGCAATGTTGCATTCAGAATTAGCTAAGATATTCGCGATAAACGCTATAACTCCTCTTCTATCGTCTGCTGTAATAATCAAAGTGTGCAGGTTGGCATTAAAGCCTGTCGAAAATCCATTCACACTTATTATTTTGATTACTCCTCCTCCTCGGCTCTCACCAACTACCTCAATTGTTTCGTCCTTGGCAGTTGCTTTGATCTTAACTGTATTCGGATGCATTGTAAGCGAGTTACCCACTGATCTAAAACTGTAAGTAAACCCTGCCTTCTCTGCTTCATCAAATGACGTTTTGATTCTAGCATCGTCCGTTTTATAATCTAGAAGCCCAGCAACAATCGCCCTATCACTTCCATGCCCCTCATAGGTTCTGGCAAAAGAATTATAAAAAGTAACTTCGGCAGTTTCAGGCTGACAGCCCAAAATCTTCCTCGCTACTCGCCCAATTCTAACCACCCCAGCAGTATGCGAACTCGAAGGACCTATCATTACAGGACCTATCATATCAAATACACTACTCTGTTCAGCCATAACCTTAATTTATTCTTCTTTCAATATTAGAGAATAATCCCCTACTTGAATTGGCAATCTGTTTAAGTGGTTTATAGAATACATGAAAGCGATATTTAATTCCCGACTCATAGAAATTGACAGCATAAAGCTCGATACCAAAAATCGAGCGTTCTGCTATGGAGACGGCCTGTTCGAAACAATTGTTACAGGCCCCAACCGAATTAATTTGACTGACTTTCACTTAGAAAGATTAATACGGGCTTGTAAAGTCTTAGATCTTGATCCTCCATTATTTTCATTTCAAGATCTAAACGACATGATTTCACAACTTGCTGATATAAATCAACTTAATGGAGACTTAAGGATCAGACTCCAAGTTTGGAGGGAAGATGGCGGACTCTATACACCACAACAATCTGTCTGTTCTTTCATGTTACAAGTAGCAGAAACCAGTAAGCCAGCCTTCACTGAAGGAGGGTCAATTGGCATTTCTACTACATCAAAAGTTAGCCATACCGCCATCTCATTTGCCAAGACCATGAGTGCCTTGCCTTATGTATTGGCAGGCATAGAGATGCAGCAAAAAAAGTTAGACGAAATTATTTTATTGGATGCTCTGGGAAATTTAGCTGAAACACACAGTTCTAATCTATTCTGGATTGTAGGAGATGAAATATTTACACCGTCATTTAAAACTGGCTGTATTGAAGGAATAATGAGAAGACTCATTTTGGAAACACTGGAAGTAACTGAAGTTATGGCAAAACCAGAAAGACTACTCCAAGCGGACTCTATATTCACTTCCAATGCGAGCGGAATTCGTCATTTCACTTCATTCGAAAATAAAAGATATCTGAACCCTAATGAAAAGCTTAAGGAAGTAATTAAACTGCTACAGCCCCTTTAATATGCGGATGAGGATCATAGCCAACTAACTCAAAGTCTTCAAACTTGAAGTCAAAAATATTCTTCACCTCAGGGTTAATCTTCATTGTAGGCAATGGACGAAAATCTCTTGATAATTGAAGTTCAGTTTGCTCTAAGTGATTGTTGTATAGATGTGCATCACCAAAGGTATGGATAAACTCTCCAGGTTCTAAATCACAAACCTGAGCCACCATTAGCACCAATAACGCATAAGAAGCTATGTTAAACGGAACGCCCAAGAACACATCGGCACTGCGCTGATAAAGCTGGCAAGATAGTTTTCCGTCTGCTACGTAGAACTGAAACAAAGCATGACAAGGTGGAAGTGCCATGTTATCCACATCCGCTACATTCCAAGCACTCACCATCAAACGTCTAGAGTTCGGGTTTTTCTTAATTTGATCTATTAGCTTAGTGATTTGGTCAATAGTACCTCCATCTCTCGCTGGCCAGTTTCTCCACTGATAGCCGTACACAGGACCTAGATCTCCATTTTCATCTGCCCAGTCATCCCAAATAGAAACTCCGTTATCCTTCAGATATTTAATATTGGTGTCACCCTGAAGAAACCAAAGCAATTCATGAATGATCGACCTCAGGTGAAGTTTCTTGGTGGTAACCACAGGAAAACCCTCCGATAAATCAAAACGCATTTGATGGCCAAAAACACTCCGAGTACCTGTTCCAGTTCTATCTCCTTTGTCCACTCCGTTTTCCAGAATGTGTTTCATTAGGTCGTGGTACTGTTTCATAAATAAGTGTTTTTTCGAATGACTGACTAATCTTCAAAATAAGCTATTTTAAAGATCAATTCGAAGTTTGATATCCGGTTTTTGAGCATTATTTACCTGACAAAACTGAAGTATCAAACACCGCGTATTTAGAGGGAATTTAAATCAACAATATCCAATTTAGGTATCCACTTTTTATATCCAAACATAAGGTTGAACCCAAAACGAAGATCAAATTTAGAGTACTGCTCTGGCTTGTTAGAAACCAATGCATTGTCTGTTGCTACATAAAGCTGAAGTGGCCCAATGTCAGCAGCTATATTCATCCCCATGTTAAATTCGTTTTGTGGCCCTCTATAACTACCCAAAAGCCCGAAAGTGAATTTATTTACAGTATGGTTATAGGCAACAGCAAAAGATGGGTCGATTTCTTTGAAGACATGATTATTAAATGCTATGACCGTAAACTTATCTCTTGATGTTAAAAAGAGAGATGCAGCCAAATAGGTTTTCATTGGCAACCGAGTACTAAACTCATTTTGAGTTTCGTTAGATCTAAACTTATTCTCGATACTATCTTTAAACACCTCAGAAGAATTCTCTAAACCTCTTAACTGTACACCACTAATGGTTACTGTTGTGTCGGCAGAGTTATAGTTCCTCACCTGTTCTTTCCAATTAATAGTACCTATATCATTCATTGCAGCTTCTACAGTAAGCCAATCCAACACCTTAAATTTCGCCCCTAAATCAAAGGCCACGGTTTTATTTTGATTGCTCATCGCATAGCTTGAGGTCGCGTTACTCTCGTAGTCATCGCTATTCATTAATAAGTCCAGCCCAGCAGTATTTACAGTAGCGTTATTTAAAGAGATTCGCCAACTATTGTCTACCTCGTTAGTATACAATGTTCCGCTTGCGCCCTCTGCTGTAGAAGCATGGAATAGACCAGTAATAACTTTGACCCTTGCCCCTACAGTTAACCTTTCCCCTAAAAATTTATGCGCATGACCTACCCCAATTTCTTGGTAAGAGTTTGCGAAAATTCGAGATTCAGAGAGATTAATTTCAGCCCCAATCCGGTTAGAATTACCATTGGCTAAAAACTCCATAAAGTCTTTACCATACCTTAGATCTACTGTAGCTCTGGCGTTGGCAAAAAGGCTATATCCTCCATTCTTGGTTTTATACCCAATATGAAAAAGGTTGGCTGTTACGTCCGTGCTTACTCTATTAATTTCCGCAGAAGCACCTAACAATACATTGAAGTTAATTTCAAAGTTTATATCACCATCTGGTTTAGAAATCAGCTCTTGAAGTTTGAAATCAGACTGGGCCAAAAACCCTGCTGTAGGTAATCCAAAAGTAAAGGTATTGTTTGGTATAAAAGCAGGTTGTAAGCTCTGTGTTTGAGGCACTAACTCTCTTAACTGAAAATAAGAAAAGTAAGCTTGTGAATAAGATAGCTTAATACAGAATACCAATATTAACGATGTAAGTAGAAGTTTCTTCATGGCTTTTATCAATCGTTAGAAGTTAATTCAATATCAGCTTGAGCTGCTAACTTAATTTTAAGAGTATAGTCCGAAAAGAACTTCACTACCTCACTAGAAGAGGCATCAGTTGTTGTGAGTCGGGTCACAACATCAATACTAGTTGCATTCTCTAAAAGTCGGATATCAGCATCTACGAAATTAATATCTGTAATCTTAGTAGTTGCCCCTGCTGTCCTACCATCACTTCCCACTGGTGCGCCATCAAACAACGCTCTTTCACTCACAGTATAGACTACGTTATCATTCTCATCTTTGAAAACTAATTCAATCTCTCCTCCCAAGGGTAGATCATTCTCAGCAATCAACCTTAAGGTCAGTTTTTTTGCTTGCTCTAAATTATCGGCTATATCAAAATCTACATTTTGCCTAGATACTAAGCCATTGATATTAACAATCATTGGAAGCTCTAATAACACTCCTACACTTAACTCACTATTCGCTGCGACAAAATTATAATGCGCGGGTGCACTTGCAGGGTTAGCCTCTGTATTCACTTCTATGATCACCTTCTTAGGCATGGAGCTAATAAGATCTGGGAGATTAGAATTGGTCGAATTCAACTCCAAAGTTGTATTCACGTTTGTTCCGATTGCATCGACTTGAGGCCCGTTAACAATTCCTACAGTGTTTGCAGCGCTTCCTGTGAGTGGAATAATTTGACCTTGCTGAGTTATTGCTGCAATCTGGTTGAAGCTAACACCCAAAGGAAATCCAAAGCTATTATCGAAAACAAAGCTAAAGCGTGGCTCGGCAAAACTGATCGTTCCTTCTCTAAAGGAATCAAAGAAGTCAAGGTTCAGTAATTCAAAATTCACATCAAGCTTACGTTCTCCAACATAGCCATACACCAAATCAAACTCGGGATTGCCTAAGGTCATTGAAAAACTTACTCCATCGGCTGGCTGAATAACGGAAGTACCAGAAACCCGAACTTGATAATCTAGCTTCACAACGATCTTATTTCTTACTGCATTATTATTAGCATCCTTTGAAAAGTCACCCAAATACTTACTTAATGCATCTTCAAAATTCACTGATGTATTAGAAGGAGTTAAAGTACCTGAAACTACTAAAGGAATGTTCGTATCATTGGCTACCAATGAGTTCAGCGTAAGTGTATAGTCAACTTCGGCATCTAATTCAGAAGACATTAATATGTTTAAGTTTCCTCCACTAAAATTTACGCTGTCGTATTCTTCATTCTGGGTGGCCGCTAGATCAAATTCAAACACTTCGTTATAGTCGAATTGAGAAGAAAAGCCTTGAGCATTAATATTTAGCCCAGCGTCAACACTTTGTCCGAAGCTTTGATTGGCCAAGGTTAAAAAACCCGTAGCAGTTTGAGACTGGAGTTGAGCCTCGTAAGTAAGCATAACAATATTCTCCGAATTCTGCCCAATATCAACTCCAGCACCGCTTAACTCATCGAATAGATCTTGAACACTATAGGAGAGCTCTCCTAAGGGGATTGCCAAGGAAGGCTTCCAAACAAAGTCATTTAGCTTTGCGTCTGCGAAGTATTCGAAATTACAACCAACCAATATAGCTGTAGCACATACTGCAAGCAGAAAGCTCCTTATTTTTTTTATAAACATGAAAGTATCGTTAAGTACACTTAAGTTATTCTTGCGGCATTACAACCCACAATATGATATAAACCAAGAGCCCTGAAAATGCAGTGAAAATTGTGGCAAAAAAATATAAAACTCTTACAAGGCTTACATCCCAGCCGAGCCAAGCGGCAAGACCTCCACAAACTCCAGCTATTACTTTATCAGAAGACCTTTTGAGTTTTTTATTTGATGACATATCCGAATATGAAAGTTACTAAATTAATGACTTATTGAATAAATACCTATTACTGGAAAATGGTCGGAGTAGTCAATCTCATTAAGGGTATTAAAACTAAGTGCTTTTAACTGATCATTATAGAACTGGTTATCAATTCTAAGAAATGGCAACTTCCCATTATAAGTAAACCCAAAACCTCTTCCGGCCTTCTCAAAGGCATTATTGAATTTTCTAGAAATCTTAAAGTAATTGTAGCTATATGGGATGTCGTTAAAGTCACCCGCTATTAAGATTGGGTAACGACATTCTTCTGCGTGCCGGAGTAAATCATTGATTTGGGCAGTCCTTCTGATCGAACCATCTTGAAATTTCCTTCTGACCGTCTCATATTTTTTTTCAAACTCTCCTTGGTCAATTACCTCCTGATCTACATTAATACTCATTGACTGTAAATGAACATTGTAAACGCGAAGCGTGTCCTTGCCAATTTTTAAATCCGCGAAAAGTATGTTATTAGTGGTTTGTTTTTCATAGAACACACCACTATTGATTATGGTGTATTTGGAGAAAATTGCATAGCTATTACCGTAGCCCCCTACGAAACTTTTATATTTTCCATTTACCGACATGGCGTTAATTATACTCTTTGTACCCAAAAATTCTTGAAAGAACTTAATATCCGAAGTATCTGAAACCAGCCATTCAAGCATCTCTTTTTCATTCCCCTTATTCATTCTCATCATGTTATAATTCATGACCTGAAAAGATGAGGGTGACTTGTGGGTTCCGCTTAGGGAGATGGTTGATTTAATAAACGGAAGTCCAATAAGGAGAAGTACCACAGGCACAATTGCTATTTTCGACCTTAAGAATAGCATAACAAGGAAGAAAAGTAAATTAAGAATCAACAGAAAGGGAATACCCAATGAAACTAACCCAGAATACTTAAAGAATTCAGGAGACACCCATACACTTCCGTAAACAACAAGGGTTACAAGACACCAAATGATAATGGGGAGTTTTAATATACTTTTCATCGGTTGGGCTATCGGCCACTATTCTAACCATTTTCAAGCGAAGTTCTTATATTCAGAGCATAAAAAAAGCAGTTCGTGCACGAACTGCTTTATAATCAATTAGATAGTTTTCATTCACTTCGCAGTGATTTCACTGGGTTGGCCCTTGCCACTTTAATAGACTGATAGCTCATTGTTAGTAAGGCTATAGCAAACGCTGACACTCCAGCCAACACAAAGTACAATAAGTTAATCGGAGGACGATAAGTAAAATCTTGCATCCACCAGTTAACACCCCAGTAGCCTAGGGCAGACGCCAACACAAATGATATCAAAACTAAGATTGAAATCTCCTTAGACATTAAGTAAACCAATTGGATTACGGATGCTCCTAGTACTTTTCTGATCCCTACTTCTTTGGTTTTCTTTTGAGCAGTGAAAGCCGCCAAACCAAACAAACCTAAACAAGCAATAACAATGGCCAATGCCGCGAACACCGTAAAAAT
>CAXBPM010000032.1:0-16093 GCA_963977345.1 uncultured Roseivirga sp. | reverse complement strand
TTTTAATGCTGATGACAGGCTTACTCAATTCTGTGATCCTTTCGTTTCGAGATGTAAAAGGCTACGCGCTCGTCAGTATTTCTGGAGTTATACTTCTGGTAGCAGTTGTGCTTTGGTCCGTAAATATGGGAAACCTCGATCAAGCACTGCTCAGTTTTGTAGTAGGTTACGGCCTCATGTTTTTTAGTTCATTGGTCTACTTTATTCTGAATAGGAATAAGATCAAGCTTCGAATTGGAGCTCCTGATGGGGCTTCGCTAAAGAAGATCAGCCAATTTGTGATTATGGCCATCAGTTCCATTGTGCTTGGTAAACTGCTGGATTTCATCGTCCGTGATTATGTGATTGAGCTTTATGGCTTGGATCGAACAGGTCTTTGGCAATCCGTTACTAAAATGTCGAGTAGTTATTTGTTGGTGTTTAGTGGAACCGTGGGGGTAGTATATTATCCTAAAATGGCTTCACTCATTCATGACGATGCTGCCTTAAGGAGCTATGTACTCAAAGTGATGGGCTTTGTAGCGTTCGTAACCGTTATTTGTTTGGGTATTTATTACCTCAACCGTGAGTTTATATTAAACCTGTTTTTCGCGAAAGGCTTTGAAAGAGCAGCATATTTGGTCCGCTTTCAGGCCATCGGAGACTTTTTTTGTATTCTTTCTTACCTCTTGGCTTATTTACTTTCGGCCAGGGTACAAACCGTAAAGTACATTGTGGCGCAGCTGTTTTCGGCACTCATTTATGTGATATTGGTCTATTTGCTGATGAATAGGTTTAATTTGGAAGCGCTTACATTGGCTTACTTATGGCGTTACATTGGTTTCTTCCTTATCCTCATTCTGTTTAACAGGAAATTCTTATTCAAATGAACCCACTCGTTTCGGTAATATGCATTTCCTATAATCATGCTCCTTATATCAAAGAGGCGTTGAGCTCGGTTTTCAATCAGGTGTATACCGAAATTGAAATTATTGTTTTGGATGATGGGAGCTCAGACGCCAGTGTTGGGGAAATAGGAAGGATGATTCAGGGTAAACCAGAAGTGGTTTTTATCCCCAATACCAAGAATGAAGGCTACACCCAAACCTTCAATAAAGGCTTGGCTTTAGCAAAAGGAAAGTACATCGTTGATTTCGCTTTAGATGATGTATTGTACCCCAATTTTTTAAGTGAAAGTGTAAAGAGATTGGAAGCCTCGGGAGAAGAGTACGGTATATGCTTTAGTAATGCTGACTACATCAACTCCGAGTCGAAAGTTATCGGCAATCACAATAAAACGTTGTTCGATAAAAAGTTGATACAAGAAATTCCACAGGGCGATATTTTTGAAATGGTGCTCAAGCGATATTTCATTTGTACGCCCACCATGGTCATTCGTAAGTCTGTTTTCGATCGAATGGGAGGCTATGATGAAGGCTTGTCCTATGAGGATTTTGATTTTTGGGTGCGTTCTTCTCGATACTATAAATACACTTTTTTGGATGAGGTTTTGATGCAAAAGCGTAAGCTGAAAGGCAGTATGTCGGCTGGGCGGTATAAGCATAGAGAAAATGAACACATGCTGTCGGTGCTTGCTGTTTGTAGAAAGGCATTTAGCCTATGCAAGAGCAAATCGGAGTTAGATTCACTTTATGAAAGACTATCTTACGAACATCGTCAATGTATTCGCTATCAAGCCTATGATTTAGCTGATCAGTACATCGTTTTAATAAAGGGTATTGGCAGAAGTGTTTTTAAGCTACAGTTACTTGGTATTTTGATTCGATTAGGGTTGGATAGACGCAGGGTCTGACTCAAAACATAAATGCATCAGTCCAGAAGGTCAGTTAAGTCTTTGGCCTTGAACATGGCATGTTGATATCCGATATCAAAAATTTCTTTTGATTGACTCATCTCCAGAGTTGAATAATGATGCAAGTCAGGTGGAGAAATCAGCACTGTACAGTCTTTGAAATTCGCAATAGCCCTCGTGGACGCTCCTATGTGGTATGCTCTTTTCAAAACCGAAAGCCCATTTCTGAACTCTTTTTTTGGCATTTGCCCTAATGGGTTTACATAAACGCCTATTGTTTTTTTGCACTTGTCTTTAAGTACGTCTGTGGGGAAATTATCAATAATCCCTCCATCAGAGTAAAGTTGCCCGTCAATTTCAACAGGGGAAACCAAAAAAGGAATGGCCGATGAGGCCAAAATTGGACGGATTAGCTTACCACTCGAGAAAATCTTAATTTTTGCGTGCTCTAAATCAGTGGTTATAACAAAGAGCTTCTTTTTTAAGCTTTCAAAAGAATTTGAAGGTAGATATTTCTCAAATTCGGATGCGAATTTTTCAGCATCAAGGATGCCAAATTTAGTTAAGGCCAAATGTCTACTTGAGAACAAGCTAGTTTTTGAAAAGAAGTCGAAAATTTCATTGGAGTTATATCCAGCAGCGTAGAGTGAACCGACAACGGCCCCGGCACTAGTGCCAGAAATAATTTCGGGATGGATTTGAAGTTCCTCCAATGCTTTGATTACACCGATGTGGGCGCAGCCTCGAACCCCTCCGCCTGAAAAAGTTATTCCTATGTTGTTGATTTCCATAGCTTTTATGAATGCTAACTAATCTATTATCTCTTGTTCCGTCATTAACCTACTGGGGTTAAATCTAACAAAATAGCGCTAGATTATTCGGTTGCCCTTTCTATTCTCGTGAAGCTAAAGAGATAATGGTTGAACTCTAATTTCACAAGGTTTAAAAGAGGATGATTTTTGATTAGTGCCTCGTTTTTTTAGTCGATTGTCCCATATTCTATTAACTTACCCTTTTAGTTCACTACTATCTTTATGGAGCCCAAAATCAATAAAATCAAAAAACTATTAGTCGCCAACCGAGGCGAAATAGCAATCCGTGTTTTACGTGCTGCTTCTGAATTGAAAATCAGAACAGTAGCCATGTATACCTATGAGGATCGCTACTCATTACATAGGTACAAGGCAGATGAGGCATACCAAATTGGGGATAACGAAGAGGCACTCAAGCCTTATTTAGATATTCAGGAAATTATTACTCTGGCAAAAAATGAGGGCGTAGATGCGATTCACCCCGGTTATGGTTTTCTTTCAGAGAACGTACATTTTGTAAGGGCTTGTAAGGAAGCTGGAATTATTTTTATTGGGCCAGAGCCAGAAGTGATGGAAAGGCTTGGCGATAAGGTACAAGCGAAAATTGTAGCGCGTAAAGCCCAAGTGCCTTTGATTGAAGACAGTCACGAATTGCTTGATTCATATGAGATTGTCCTAAAAGAAGCACGAAGGGTTGGATTCCCAATTATGGTGAAAGCTGCTGCCGGTGGTGGAGGTAGAGGAATGCGTGTAGTGCGTGAAGAAGCTGAATTAGAAAAAGCATTTAATGAAGCTAAAAGTGAGGCTTCAAAAGCTTTCGGGGACGATACAATGTTCCTTGAGAAGTTCATCGATAATCCCAAGCACATCGAAGTGCAGATTATGGGTGATAATTATGGTAATCTGGTGCATTTATACGAGCGCGATTGCTCTGTGCAACGGAGGTACCAAAAGGTAGTGGAGGTGGCTCCTTCGATTAATTTGAGTCAGGCCACCCGTGATAAGTTGTATGAATATGCACTAAGAATTACAAAAGAGGTCAATTACAACAACGTTGGTACGGTTGAGTTTTTGGTGGATGCTGATGAGAATATTTTCTTCATTGAAGTCAACCCAAGGGTTCAGGTAGAGCATACCATTACAGAAGAAATTACAGGGATCGATATTGTTCGTTCTCAAATTGAAATTGCACAAGGCTACCCGCTTTCCGATCCACGAATCTTCATCAAAGATCAATCCGATGTACAGTGCAATGGTTTTGCCATCCAATGTAGAATTACTACTGAAGATCCAGAAAATGGATTCAAACCAGATTACGGAACCATTATAGCCTACCGAAGTGCAGGCGGTTTCGGGATCAGGCTTGATGCAGGAAACTGCTATGCCGGAGTAACCATATCACCTTTCTTCGATTCCATGTTGGTGAAGATCTCGGCAAAAGGAAGGACATTGAAAGGAGCTTCTCAAAGGCTACAAAGAGCACTTTCAGAATTTAGAATACGAGGGGTGAAAACCAATAAAGGCTTTCTAGAAAACGTACTAAAGCATCCTACATTCTATAATGGCGAGGCAACGGTGAAGTTCATAGAATCTCACCCAGAGCTTTTCGAAATGCCACGGTTTATGAACCGTGCAACGCGCTTATTGAATTATCTGGGTGAAGTAGCGGTAAACGGAAACCCAAATGTAAAACGGATCGACCCTTATGTTCATTTTAGAGAACCAAAAGTACCTACAAGCGACAGACTTGCTCCTCACCCAAGAGGAACCAAGCAGGTATTGACAGAAAGCGGTCCGGAGGGCTTGGCGAAATGGATCAAAGAACAAAAGCAGATATTATTCACAGACACTACTTTTCGTGATGCCCATCAATCACTTTTAGCCACCCGAATGCGGACTTTGGATATTCTAAAAGTGACCGATGGTTTTGCTAAAAACCATCCTGAGATTTTCTCATTAGAAATGTGGGGCGGAGCTACTTTCGATGTTTCCATGCGATTCTTAAATGAAAACCCTTGGGATCGATTGAAGCTTATTCGCGAAGCAGCACCCAATATTCTTACTCAAATGTTATTGAGGGGGTCAAATGGCGTGGGGTACACAGCTTATCCAGATAATCTGATCGAGCGTTTTGTGGAAAAAACAGCTGAAAATGGTATGGACGTCTTCAGAATATTTGACTCGCTGAACTGGATTGAGAATATGAAGGTGAGCATTAGAACCGTTCGTGAGCGCACCAATTCCGTTGCTGAAGCTTGTATTTGCTATACGGGAGATGTGCTAGACGCGAATTCAAAATATAATCTTCAGTATTACCTCGATATGGCGAAGGCTTTGGAAGATGAAGGAGCGCATATACTTTGTATAAAGGATATGGCAGGCCTATTGAAGCCAAGAGCAGCCACAACATTAATTACGGCTTTAAAAGAAGCAGTGGACATGCCTATTCATTTGCATACGCATGATACCTCATCCATGCAGGCAACCACCTATTTTCAAGCCATTGAAGCAGGAGTGGATATTGTAGATGTCGCAGTGGCCTCAATGTCAGGTCTTACTTCTCAACCTAACTTTAACTCATTGGTGGCTTGTTTAGAAGGCCATGAAAGAGATCCGAAAATCAACTTGGCTAAACTCAATGAATATTCTAACTATTGGGAAGACGTTCGTGAATATTACTATCCATTTGAGAGTGGCTTAAAAGCGGGTACTGCCGAGGTATATGATCATGAAATCCCAGGGGGGCAATATTCTAATTTACGCCCGCAGGCAACGGCCCTGGGTTTGGAGCATAAGTTTGAAGAAGTAAAAAGTAATTACGCTGTTGTCAATAAGCTGTTTGGGGACATTGTAAAAGTAACACCATCATCCAAAGTAGTAGGCGATATGGCCATTTATATGACTTCGAATAACCTTACGGTTGAAGATGTCATGACCCGTGGTGATTCTCTTTCTTTTCCTGAATCTGTGGTAAGCTTGTTCAAGGGAGATTTAGGCCAAATGCCTGGAGGTTTTCCTCAGGAGTTGTCCAAGATTATTTTAAAAGGAAAAACTGCCTATACGGATCGACCAAACGCTCATTTAGAACCAGTGGATTTTGAAAAGGACTTTGAGCAGTTTCAAACCGATTTTGATGAATACTGCGATGAATTGGACTTTCTGTCTTACAAACTTTACCCCAAGGTATTCAGAGATTTCTATGAGCACTGGCTGACATATGGAGAAGTACGCCATCTTCCAACAAAAGCCTTCTTTTATGGTCTAAAGGAGAATGAAGAAGTCTTTGTTCAAATAGGGAAGGGCAAGCATATTATTGTAAGAATGCTTCACAAGTCGGAACCAAATGAAGACGCGATAAGAAAAGTGTATTTCGACCTGAACGGACAGACTAGGGTCATTGAGGTGAAAGACCTGAATGTAAAAGTGACCAAAGTTGCACACCGTAAGGCGGTATCAGAAAATGAAATTGGATCTCCATTACAAGGGCGATTGGCGGAAATCAAAGTAAAGGAAGGCCAAGAAGTAAAGGCCAATACTGGATTGTTCATGATTGAAGCAATGAAAATGGAAACCACGGTTTCTGCTCCAAAATCAGGCATAGTGAAAAGAATTCATTTACAGGCTGGCACAATGCTTGACCAAGAAGACTTAGTGATAGAGATGGAGTAGCCATCAACATGGCTAACTAAATAGTTTTATATCAACAATGTGTTATTAGTAAAGCTTAGAAATAGGGTTAAATTATTTCTAAGCTTTATTATGTTATTTTTGTGGAATATGTTTATTCTACCTGCTTGTCTGTCTTAAAAATGCGGGTCTGCAGTGAACGAAATCTTTCAAGCCTATATGCCTACTAAGAAGAAGGAAAAAATCGATGTCCTGTTAATTTCGGAAGGTACTTATCCATTTTATGGTGGAGGTATTTCTACTTGGAGCCATATGCTCTGTGACAGAGTTTCGAATGTGAATTACACCCTGTATTCCATTAATGCTGGCTTTGAAAAGGAACCCATTTTTGAGCTGAGCGAAAATGTGAAAAAGGTGATTCAAGTCCCCCTTTGGGCACCAGACGAGCCACAGGATTATGTGAGCTTTAGTAAGGAGTACTACAAGGTGGTGAGTAAAAAAGAAAATACTTCTCCCGAAGTAATTCAAAAATACTTTATCCCCGTTTTTAAGAAATTCCTTGACCTCCTTTACAGTGATTCTGAGAATATGGAAGCACTTGATTTCGTGTTCAGGAGTATGTGGGAATACTTTAAGGACTATGATTACAAGGAGACGATGAAAAGCGAAGAGGTTTGGCGGGCTTTTCAAGAAGAAGCTATTCACGAGACTGATGCTGGTGGTATTGAGGCCACACTTTTTGATTTAACGGTTGGGTTACGCTGGCTATATAGGTTCCTAATTCCTTTTTCTATTTCAATCGAAAAAGTAGATATCTCTCATATTACACTTTCGGGATTTCCTTTAATCCCTGCCTTGGTTTTAAAATACAGATATGGCACACCTCTGATGATTACGGAGCACGGAGTTTATGTAAGGGAGCGCTTATTGTACATCAGCCGTTCGGACTACTCTTATTTTATAAAGGTATTTTTAATAAAACTGACGGAATGTATTACTCGACTTTCCTACTACAAGGCTGATAAAATACTCTCTGTTAACAAGTTCAATATCACTTGGGAACTGATGTATGGAGCCGATAGAGAGAAAGTTGAGATCACCTACAATGGAGTAGACCATGAGAGGTTTGTTCCTAGAGAGAAACCAGAGCATTTGAGAGGTATTCCTACAGTAGTAGCCGTAGCAAGAATATTTGAACTTAAAGATGTGCTTACCATGATTCGTTCATGCGCTGTGGTAATGAAGAAAATGCCTGATGTTCAATACTTAGTTTATGGTGATAAGAATGCAGTACCAGAGTATACCGAAGAATGTGAATCTTTGATTGAAGAATTAGGTTTGGGAAACAACTTCTTTTTGAAGGGCTTTCACAGTCAACCGCATCTCATTTTTAGTGAAGGAGATATATCAATTCTAACCTCTATTTCGGAAGGATTCCCCTTTACAGTTTTAGAATCGATGAGTTGTGGCATACCGGTTGTAGCTACGGATGTTGGTGGAGTAAGCGAAGCTATCGATGAAGCATCGGGTTTTGTCTGTAAGCCAAGAGATCCTGACGCCATTGGAGCAAAGGTGATTGAGTTGTTAACCAATAATGATTTGAGAAAGCAAATGGGCGAACATGCCCGTCAACGTGTTATAGAGAATTTTACTTTAGGTATTTTCATTGAGTCTTATGAAAAAATTTATGAGTCTATTTATACAAAGAGATTAAAGCAGAAAGAGGAAGATCAAGCATGATATTACTGATTTGATGAAGGAATTTGAAAGTAAAATAGAGCAATTAGGCCTAGACGTTTACGATAAGGTGGGCAAGCCTGTAAATGTAAATGTGGTCAGGGCTATGCTCGAATCAATGAGCATAAGGGCAATTGATGCCAAAACTGACTATGGTGTACCCGACTTACAGGACTTGGCTAAAATGGTTTACACTCAAATTACAAATCCAGATTTTTTGGACACGCACCCAAGTAAATTAAAGGTCAGTGATCAATTTAGAAGTGAGGTTACCTCAGCATCGGATTACCTTCGTATCAAGACAAAATATTTCTTTTACTATTATCCATTAGGGCTTTTTCACGGCCTTCCCGTTTTTATTCAAATCCTGACTATTATTCTTTTTGGGTATTCGTTATGGACTTATGTGGGCTTTAATCAACTGCAATCAACTGCAGTAGTACTAGGGGTTATCTTTGGGCTAGTAGGTACAGGTGGGTTTGTGCAGGTAATTGGTAGGCAGATATCACATTACTGGTTCAATAATGATTTTGTAATGGCAAGGAAAAGCACAATTTCCGTCATTAAGGATGGATTGTTTTTTATGTCGGTGCTTAGTGTGCTCCTGCTTGTGGTTAACTTCTTTGCCAATATTTACCCGTACCGGTTTCTCTATATTGTCTATATCTACTCCTTCTCTATTGGGATTCTATTATTGATTTCGGCCGTGTTTCACCCATTAAAACAACGCTGGATGATCACCGTGGCATTTGTTGTTGCTACCGGACTGGCACTCAGTTTAAAGCTATTCACTACTATTGATACTTACTTTACCCACTGGATTGGCATTTGGGTAGCCATTATATTAATGGTGCTTTACTTAAATTATTTCTTCAATAAGAAGGTGAAATCGACCAAAAATGTAAGCAGAGCTACCTCTAAAACAGCGGTTATGATTTATCGTAATTATCGCTATTTCTTTTATGGCTTGCTGTTCTTCGTTTTCATTTTTATCGACAGAATTTTAGCTTGGTCTACCTCTGCGGACGGATTATTGCCATATGCAGTGTATTATGAAAAGAACTATGAAGTTGGTATGGATATCGCAATTCTAATTTTCTTTCTGCTTGTAGGAGTATTAGAGTTTAGTATAGCCTCCTTCAGTACATTGAGTGATTTGTTACAAAAACAGATTCCATACAACCAACCTCACATATTTAATCGTAAATCATTGAAAACCTATTGGCAGCATGTGCAAATACTTCTAATCACAGGCGTGATAATGATTGCACTCCTTTATACGGTGATATGGGTATGGTTTGGTTACGAAAAAGCATTTGATGAAGCACTGAGTCCAATTAGTATTAAAGTTAGTATTTTAGGTGGTTTGGGTTATATTCTGTTGGCTTGGGGTATGCTTAACTCGCTTTACTTGTTTACGCTAAACAAGCCTACTAAACCTTTAAAGGCCATTATGATTGCATGTATTGTAAACCTAGTCGTTGGGCTTTTTATGAGCCGTATGATTTCTTACGAGTACAGTGTTGTCGGTATGCTACTTGGTTCTACGACCTTCATGCTTGTGACTTTAAAGTCAGTAACGGAATTTTTCAGAAACCTGGACTACTATTACTATGCGGCTTATTAAAACAATATCGTTTATTATGGCTTTGTTTTCATTCTCGGGCCTATTTGCGCAAAAAGCACAGCCCAGTACTGTTCTTATTTGTTATGGAAGAGTTAACCCTGATCAAATTCAAGGGTATAAATATGTGATTTTAGAGTCAGAGCACTACACTGCCTTTGATGTGAAATTGATTAAAGAAAATAATGAGAATGTAATAGGCTACATCAGTGTGGGCGAAGTGAGTGACAGCCGTTTTTATTATGATCAGTTAAAGGAAAGTACCCTAGGTAAAAATGAAATATGGGAAAGTTATTACTTGAACATTGGTGATGAAACCACTCAGAATGTATTGATCAACTTTGTTGATAAAATGGTTAAAAAAGGGTTCGATGGTCTGTTTTTAGATACCGTTGATACTTTCGCAGAATGGGGCCCTTATCCCAATATGGGAGACGATTTGGTTAATCTACTGAAACTGATCAAGGATAAATATCCAAAAATTCATTTAATGCAAAATGCTGGACTCTCTCTAATTCCAAAGTCTGCTAAGTACATTAATTCAGTTGCGATTGAATCCGTGGCTACCAATTATTCGTTCGATAATTCGGAATACCGTATGCACAGATGGCATGAGTTCTACAAAAGAATAGAAGAGTTACAGGCGATTAGAAAGAAATATCAACTACCCGTAATACTTATTGAGTATGCAGATAGCAAGAAGCTATATCAGAAAGTAAGGCAACAAATCGCTCCATTAAAGTGGGATTATTTTATTGGTCAAATTGGTTTACAAAGCATTCCAAAATTCAAATAGGAACCTAGGAAATGAATATTCCATATACCGACTCCATATTTATAGGCCTCATTAGGCTGTTCCTTTGGATCCTCTTCCTATATGTAATGAAGCGCCTTTTTTTCAAAGGAAAAGGGTCTAAGAATCAAATTAATTCCATGGCGAGTATGTGGTCTTTCTTTGTCAGTATTATTATTATTGGAATTTTTCTTTTGGTTCAAATCAATGGTTATGATTTGATGACCTGCCTTTTTATTATGGTTATTTTCTTTGGGGTGAGGTTAGTGGGGGTTCAGAATGTTCTTTCCGATTCGGCTCAATTCAGGCGTCAAAGGAAAATGATTTTGTTGAGTGTTCTTGAGAAGACAGAAGACAAAGAACCAATAATTGATATTGTTGAAGAGAAACCAACAAAAAGGCTGTCTATCAACTTTGGGTTTGTGGTCATGGCCCTCACTGGTTTTGTAGCTATGACGGTGAGGTTTTATTTGCTTAAATACGACAACTATCAACTTTCTCAGTCGTGGTTCAATGAACTCTCTATTCTGAAGGGGGTTTCACAACAAAATTGGTTTAGTAATGATTCAGGAGTGGTTGGGCAATATGCCCTGATGACTTTTTATGAAAAAATGACTGGAATCAGCCCTGAAATTACCCTTGAATCATTCGGGATTCTTCAGGCTTTTATTTTGAGTTTTATCATTTTCTGGTTTATGAATACCATGACGGGGTCTAAAATAACGGTTCCGTTAATGACCACATTGAGCTTCGCTTTCTTCTTCAATCTTGTGCCTATTAACCTTTCGCAAATTGCCCATGGAAAGGAAACCTTGATGGCCCTTACATTGGTTTTGCCTGCCATGGTGTTCATAAAGAAACCATGGCTACTTTACGCTAGGTCTTCCCGAACCTACCGTTATAAAATTTTTGTCATTTTCTTGGCCATCGCACTAATTGATATTTACTCCTTACTTGTTTTGATTCCTCCCTTTTTTGTGGTGGCTCCCTTTTTTATTAGTAAGAACTATATACGTTTTTATTGGATTGCCCTCAAGGCGTACCTTTTGGCAACGGCTACAGTGTTGGGGCTTTATGCTTTTTATTTTTATCGAGAAGGAACGGATTTCCTCCAGTTCATAATATCAAACCTCCTATCGGTAACCTCCTCTACTTATACAAGCAACATGATTCTCCCATATGACGAGATGATTAGAATAGTTCAGGTTGTTTCGCTGGTTGTTGTTGTGGCAATGCTGTTAATGATGAAGAGCAAGAAGGACAAATGGGCAAGTTTAATTGCTTTCGTAATCTATGTAAACGTTCTAATCTTCATCAGTTTTCTGAATAATAGGTACTTTGATCAAGACCTCTTTAATGAGGTCTTGCCAGTATTTATTACGATCATTTTGGGTATCGCTATTTATCTATTCATGTATTTATTTGTGACCAAGGTGAAAAGGGTACATATGCCTGATGGTCTTGCCGTTGTGTTCATCTTTGTACTTTTTGGTTTAGGAGCTTTTTTTAGCCAAAAAAGTCTTTTTAGTAATGAAGAAGCAACTTCACGCTTGTCGAAAAATGTGATTGCCGCCTACCAGGAAATTTCATCTAGCTTTTTACCCTATTCTTATGCGGTAGTGAATAGCAATACACTACAGCCGCTCAGTACCAATTCGCATAACTTTCTTACTTATAGAGATTTTATGGGTGAGTATGCTGTTCGGGATTCAGTCTATTTTGCGAACCAGAAAGATAAAGATTTCTTAAGGGCCAATACCCAGTACATCATTCCGAATAGCTTACTCGTTTTTATCTATGATATTGAAAGTGAAGACGACTTTAGTAAGCGTGCCGTGTATTTACACATGACTGATGAAGTGATGTTACGGATAGAAAAACTAAGAAGCGAAGGAAGAACAATCAGGGTGTTTTTTCAGAAAGGTGACCTCACCGTTTACGAAATCGTAAATAACCCAGGAGAGGCTAGAATTAATGAATTATTGTGATTTGAATTATTCAAGAAAGACATATCGACCACTAATACTATTAAGCCTACTTTTTGTGGCTGTATTTATGGGCTGTGGTGGTTCTCTAGAAACTAAGCCTGAATTAGAAGAGGATTCTACGGAATTCAATGCCATTACTGAGCCCTTGGTAGTATACATCGATTTGATTGATCATCCCTTAAACGAACTTTATGCAAGCCATGTGGATAAAATCATGGACTACACTAAAATACCATATAAAAGAATAGGGCTAAAGGAATTCAATAATTCACCAGTTTTCAAGACTTCCCCTAAAGTGATTCTGGTCAATGGAACTGATCAACTAAACCTAAAAGCACTTGACTATTTGATCCAATTTGTTGCAGAGGGAGGTACACTCATTTTTCCTAGCGTGAATGAGGATCAGAGGATGGGATATCTCTCAGGCCTGAAACAAGATGCTTCGTTCTCTTTTGACTTAAAAGCCATGGGCTTTCATTTCACAAAAAATATTTTGCCTGGATTGGATAGTGCTTCGATATATGCAAATAAAAGACATTTCTCACTAGCAAAGGAAAACTTCAAGCCCAATATTAATGTGTTGGCCACTGCAGTAAGCGATGATGAGCTACCTGTGCTATTGGTAAATCAAATAGGCAACGGTCAAGTAATTAATTTTAATTCAGCCATAGAGCTTGATAGAGCAGATAGAGGGCTTTTGTTTGCTACTATTTTAAGTGGATTAGAAGGAGTGCCCTACCCTATTGTAAATGTGAGCACCATTTTTATAGACGACTTTCCTAGTCCAACCTATGATATTAAATCAGAACCAATAAAGTCTGAATTTGATATCACTCAGGCGGAGTATGTAACCGATGTATGGTGGCCGGATATGCTCAAGCTTTCAAAAAGGTTTGGCATTAAATACTCGGCTTACCCGACTTTCAATTTTAACGAAATAAAGAATTCACCTTTCCTTTTCAATGAGTGGGATATTCAAAAAACTATGAAAAACGGGCGGCAATGGAGCTCATCCGTCTGGATGAGCAAAGAAGTTCTTCGGAATAAGTTTGAGCTCGCAATTCATGGATACAATCATGAATCACTGTTGAAGGAGGTTTGGAAAGATCCAGAAAGCATAGATGCCGCATTTAGAGCCTCAAGAAAAAAATGGACTGTAGATCGTTTGGGGGATTATCCTACGAGCTATGTGGCTCCATCAAACTATATAGACAGTATGGGCTTGGTTCACCTAAAAAGAGCTATGCCAGAAATTGAGTTTATGAGCACCACGTACGAAGGAGATATGGTTGAAGGAGGAGCTAGGGATTTTGATCCAGACCCGTTTGAACCGAGACTTTTTGATTATCCTAGGGTAACCAGTGGTTATGTTTTCAATGAAAGAAAGGAATACATTCATGAGTCGCTTTACTTATATACAGGGATCTGGACACATTTTATTCACCCAGATGACATATTTCAACTGCCAACGGAAAATAACAATTCGGCTGGTGATTTTGAGTATAGAAATGAAGATGGCCTCAATTGGTACAGAACTTCCGATAGTAAGGAGGGTATGTATTCCCGATGGACATCTTATCTAGAAAAGGTAAAGACCATACACCCTACCACACGGTTTATGACCACTACTGAAGGCGGAAGAATTACAAAGAATTGGAGAAACTCTTCTTATGAATATGCTAAGAGCGGAGATTTTTATTCGGTGAGAAAGAGTAGCGAGAATATATGGAATGATGAGGAGTTCTATTGGTTTGTTTTTGCCAAAGAAGAAAATGCCGATGCAATGGAAATGGCTTTTTCAAAAGTGGTGGATACCTATACCAAGACAGCTTTCTTTGGAGGTACTTTATTCACGCTTAGGACTTCAAAACCTGAACTATTATTTGATGATGTAAAATGGAGGCAAGAACCATTATTCAACCTTTCCGAAGCTAAGGTAATGGTGCAAGAGGACTATAAAGATTATTTGGCTGAAAGACGATTGTCAGAGCGGGGCTATGTTGAAGAAATTGTACCTGAAGTAACAGCAGCTCAAATTTTAGCAAACCTCACGACAGCCAAAGACTCAGTGGCATGGTACGTAGAAAATAATCAGCTTGACATAGCGGCAGCTATGCTTGAAGATAAACTTGTCAAAGAAATTTCTGTTGACACGGCTACTTTTAATGAGTTTGTGCTTTATGCAGGTTATCAAGAAAGGCCAATGGATGCCTGGGATTTTATGGAAGGGATTTACCAAAATCAATCGCAATCCTTGGCCTTAGATTATTTGAGCTTGTATTTAAAAAAAGAGGCTTTCCCGAACGAAGAACTCACAGAAAAATGGCTGTACAGAAGAATCTTCTTTGATGCGAAAGACGAGCCCGCAATAAAGGATTACTTTACTTTCTTTTACTCAACAGAATATATACCACAAATAAAGCAAGTATTGGCTCAGTTGAACGAGCAGAATCCTACACCTGAGAACTATGCTAAATATATTCAGTTCATAATTGATTTTGAGCCCGAGCGCCTTATAGGAGAGCTAAAGGATAAAAACCCAGAGGAACTTCCGCTGCTATGGCCTAAAGCAACAACAATCACCTATGCTTATTCCGATAGTGGCAAGATTCAGGAAGCACTATTATGGTCAGACTATTCCTCCGAGATTCCAATGATAACCGTGCTGCAATGGTGGATTGAACTGGAGGCTTTCAATAAGATGGAGAGCGTGTATACAGAATATATTGCGGAACACCCTGAAGATCATGAGGTAAATGCCTTTGTGAGTTCAGCTTGGTATGACATTGGTGAATATGAAAGGTCAGCTTTAGCAGCCAATCAATTACCAGAGGGCAATGGAAAGAAAATTGAAATTGAGAAACGCTTTAATCCAGATGTGATCTACTTCGATTCGGACATTCAGAAATTTTTGATTGACCGAACCCCTGAACTCTTTAGTGCAGAAACACTTCATACGCTGAAGAAAGAGCTGCGCTACAACGAAAACAATTCTATTGAAGTAAATACTGCTTATGTAGAAGACAATTTCAATCAGTCTGTTTGGGAAAGCAGCGCTACTTTCAATCTAAGAACGGAAAGAGGAAGGCAGCATAGTTTTTCTGTTACACATGCAAGTGTTTCCGATTTGGTGCTAACAGACATTGATCCACAGAATTTGGCGCATGAGCTTTATGGTTTGCGATACCGATATCAAACGGCTAATAACCCAACAAAGCCATTGTTTAGTATCGGAGCAGGCTTACAGCAGGATAATTTCAACAAAATGTTCGTGGATTTGGCCGCGAGTATTTCGAAGTCAAAAGAGAATGTATTTAAGTCTTTATCTTTTGATTTTGCCACTGTTAAAACGGGGGTGGGTATTTCAAAAGAAGTATATAAATCTGAAATTATTGGCTATTACGAACGTGGTTCGACCAAGTTTTGGCAATCAAGCTTTGCACTTGTGGGGAGCTACTATACCAACGGAGGAGCAGAGGCGGCTTTAACTTCTCGTCTATATGCTAATTTTAAGAGAGAAAATAAATCGAGGTTCTCGCCTTTTGCAGAACTGTTTATGTCCGCAGCCAATACAAGTCAGGAAAACGGGAATCCTTACTGGATTATAGACAGCAGACTTTATGCTGGCGGTGGTCTGGCTTGGACTTATGGAAAGGATGAGCGAAAACTAAAGAGCAGGATAGAAGCAGCTTACTTCTTCGATAGCTATACCGATGGGTT
>CAXBPM010000031.1:0-16106 GCA_963977345.1 uncultured Roseivirga sp. | reverse complement strand
AATGGCAACACGAATGGTAAAATCAGTTTAGTGAGGTAATGAGAATGAACCGAAGGTCACTAGTTATTCTTTCTCTTTTGAGCACTTTCATGATTGAAAGTGCCTACTCACAACAATTCAATTTTTCATTGCTCTCTTATGCAGAACAAAGACTGAACCCTGCATATGCCGCCACCGACAATTATTGGGCAGCAGATGCACTTCATAGAAGTCAGCAAACAGCGCCTGACTTTAGCATTAACAGCACTTCATTTTCATTCAAGTATCCTCATCTGATGCCAAACCGCCAGAATGTGCAAGGTGGTTTTGGGTTGAATGTAATGAATGATCAATCTGGAAGTACAAATACTTTCGAAGTTCAGGAAATCGGGCTTTCCTATGCGCTTCAGTTTAAATCCGGTGTTGGTGAAGCACTGTCTTTTGGCATTAGTGGCTTTCATCATAAGCAAGGATTCACCTTCGCCAATTTTCTGACCAATACCCAATACATTCCCGATAGAGGATTTGATTCTTCAATTAACAATGGAGAAAGTCTGCAAGAATTGAGTGACACCTATTATCGTATCAATACGGGGGTACTTTATCAGCTTGTGAACAGTAATGGCCAAACCATCTCGCGTTTAGGCTTTTCCATTTTTGACATTAACAGACCTCAAAGTTCATTCTTCAATACCGGATCAAAAGTTCCTCCCACTTACATGGGCGAGTTAGCCTTCTCCATTTACCAAACGCCAAAATTGAACGTGACCCCTAATTTTCTCTGGGTTCATCACACCAAAAGAAACAGACTTAATATTGGGCTAGCCAGTGAATATAAAGTAGCGAATGACACTAAAATTGGTTTGGGACTTAAGTATCTATTGGGAAGAGATTTAATAAGCTCCATCGAACTCAAAAAAGGAAATTTATCAATAGGGATGGCTTATGACTTGTCTGTAAATGCAAAAAACTCAGCCAATACTGGGGCTTTCGAGGTTGGGTTAAGGCTACAGGGATTGGTGCGTGAGAGAGAGAAAAGGAAAAAGTCTAAAGCAAAGAAACCTGAACAGACGCTTAGACCGATATTAGAAAGAAGGGTTAACCTACAACCAATCATATTGCCTAATTACAAACCATTAGCAAAACTGCCAATTGGCCGAATTTCAGTCAAAAGCACCAAGCCCGCAAAAACAGGAACAGCACAAGTAGAGCAATCCTACACTTTCAATTATTCACTCAATCAGTTTGCACTCAAGCAACGAATCAAAGAAGAACTAAGCCCCATTTTGAACAGCCTCATGGATGATGAAATCAAATTCGTAACCATTGAAGGCCACACCGATAATACAGGCGGTGCTGAATTGAACAACAGACTATCACTAACACGAGCCCAAACCATTGCAGACTATTTGATAGAAAATGGCGTCTCTGCGAAAAGGATTAAAGTGCGTGGTTACGGAGAAGAAATTCCTATCAGCAATAACAATACACCATTAGGCAGAGCGATGAATCGTAGGGTCGTTATTTCTGTTTTTCACTAGGCATTTCCAGCTCAGGTCATCTCCAAAAATCTCAGATTGAAGCCCTTGAATATTGCGTAATTACTTACATTTAGTAACCTATTCAAATAAAAGACGCTTTAGCGAACGGCTATTTTTGCCTTCCTTTGCTTAACTTTTATAAAAAAACTGAATGAAACTCACTAAACTGCTCTTTTTCGGCCTCGCGCTTTTCGCAATGTCTTCTTGTTCTAAAACCAACAATGCTGAATTGATTGTAGGCGAATGGTACAACGAATCAATGATAGTCACGATAGACCATGGTAAGCCAGAAGAAACAGCCTTCAAAGTACCTATTGGTAGCTGGGAAGAGGTTCTTGGCATTAAACCCATATTGACCACCTACACTAGTGATGGAAATTATACTTCTATCTACACCGATTTATCTGGGGAAGTATCCATGGAAACTTTCGGCACATGGGAAGTGAAGGGCGACAGTATTTACCTTACTGAAAATGACATCACCACGGCTTACAAATTCGTGTGGATGGATGGCAAGGCAGAGTTCACAGGTTTTTTGGACTGGGATGAAGATGGCTTGCCCGATGATTTGTATTCGGGTGTTCAAATCAAGAAATGATTTTTTAACCAAACATATAAACTATGGACATTTCAAACATCAATTGGTTGGCGGTTGTCGTATCGACAGTGGCCTATTTTGCACTGGGCGCTATATGGTATGGCCCTCTTTTCGGCAAAGCTTGGCAGCGGGGTGTTGGGCTCTCTGATGAAGACCTCAAGAACGCAAGCATGGGGAAGCTATTCGGTAGCGCACTGATTCTCTCATTTGTGGTAAGTTTTGGAATGGCCATGTTCTTCTATGGTTTCGGAGAAAACCCCGATATGAACGCCACAATGGGAGGAATGATGGGCTTAATGACAGGCCTTTTCTTTATTATTCCTTCTACGGCACTTAATTACAATTTCGCTAGAAAAGGAGTTGGACTGATTCTGATTGATTCGCTTTACCACACTATCGCCTTTACCATTATCGGTGTCATCTTAGGTGCTTGGAAGTAGCCAAATACGCCAAGAAACAGCATAATAAATAACAAATCTCCAAGCCCATGCGTTTAGGTTGTCATCACCTAAACATTCATGGGCTTTTTTTCGTCTAGGATGTAGCTGAAAAAATTATTGTACTCGATGGTCATCTCGGGAACTAACTGAGTAATTTTTTTATTTAGGAATGGTCAAACAACTCAGACATGAAAAACCAAAAACAACAATCATTACCTGTTGCCTACAAACAAGGCTGGCAAATAGCGCAAGCCGAAGATGAAATGTTCAACCAAATCAATAACCGATTGAAGTCCATTAAGGCCATCAACAAATTGAAACGTGGTGAGCTTTTTTTAGAGGTAATCGAGAGCTAAAATAGACGCTCGTTAAAAATCCAGAGGACTCGGTTTTAAGAAGCTATACCCTAGGTCAGTAAGCTTTTTCCCCGACACTTTTTTAGAATCAATAAGGTCAGGCGCCTCCCAAATGGGTTGGTCGAAGTTATACTTGTGCGCCATGGCTTCGTGTACTTCTTTGCGTGTTGGATGTTCGGGACAAACTAAATTGAGTGTACCTTCTTCTGGCAAATCACCCTTTATCAATTGCTGAATAATGTTGATAACGTCATCGCGGTGAATGTAATTAACTGGGGTGGAAGCTCCTGAAGTGGCTTTACCTGCAAACCACTTTCCTGGAATTCTGTCTTTGCCCATTAAGCCTCCACAACGGAGCACCGTAAGCTTCGCCTCCACTTGGCGAATTTCTCTTTCACCCAATACCACCGCTTTTGTCGATCCATTTTCTAAATCGAAATTGGTAGTTTCGGTTACCCAATCTTCTGTATTAGGATAATACGAGGTAGAACTCACAAAAATCACTCTGGGTACTTTGTGCTGATCAACCAAATATTTCAAGTACTTGATTTGTTCAGCGTAGTACTCAGGCGTATTTCTTTTTCTCCCTGGAGGAATATTGATCACCAGTACATCGGTTTGAAAAAGCGCATTGAAATCTTCACCCATCGGCATGGGGTCCATTTTGAGTAAAAACGGACTAACTCCTGCGCTAGATAGTGAATCGAATTTTTCTTTTGAAGTCGTGCTGCCGAGTACAGAAAAGCCATCTTCAGATAATTTCTTTCCTAAAGCCAAGCCTAACCAACCACAACCAACGATACTCACTTTCATTCGGAGTTCTTTAAACTGTGGCCTTCGCCTTCATTTCAGCGACTACTTTTTCGTAATATGCTTCGTACTGCGGAAGGATGTTCGTGATATCGAAATCCTTAGCTCTTTTTAGCGCGTTGGTTTTGAAAGCACCTAAATTCTCGTCTTTCAGAATATGTAGGGCATTTTTTGTCATGTCGTCCACATCACCAATTGGCGACACAAAGCCTGTTATGCCATGTAGGTTCAATTCTGGAATACCTCCCGCATCAGAAGTTACCAATGGTACTTCGCAGGCCATGGCCTCTAAAGCAGATAAACCAAAGCTTTCCTTTTCAGAAGGCATTAAGAATAAATCAGCAACAGAAAGTACTTCCTGTACCGCCTCTAGTTTCCCTAAGAATCTTACTTCGTCATAAATACCTAGGTCACGGCAAAGCGTTTCTATATGACTTCTTTCTGGGCCATCGCCTACCAAAAGCAAACGGGCTGGAATTTGTTGTTGAATTTTATGGAACACTTTCACCACATCGTCAATACGCTTAACCTTCCTAAAGTTGGACGTGTGTACTACAAGTTTTTCACCGTTAGGGCAAATCGCAGTTTTAAAGTGTTCTTTACGCTGCTTCTTAAATTTCTCTAGATCGATAAAATTGGGGATCACCTCAATTTCACGTCTAATATTGAAATGCTTGTAGGTATCTTTCTTTAAATCTTCGGAAACCGAGGTTACACCATCCGACTGGTTGATGCTGTACGTTACCACAGGCTCGTATGATGGGTCTTTTCCCACCAAAGTAATGTCCGTGCCGTGTAAAGTCGTAATTACTGGAATTTCAATACCCTGATCTTTCAGGATTTGTTTTGCCAACACCGCTGCCGAAGCGTGTGGAATTGCATAATGCACGTGCAGCAAATCAAGTTTTTCGTATTTCACCACATCCACCATTTTACTGGCCAAGGCGAGTTCGTAAGGAGGGAATTTGAAAAGTGGATAGGAACGAATATTTACTTCGTGATAAAAGAGATTCTCGTTAAAGAAGTCCAATCTAGTAGGTTGAGAATAGGTAATAAAATGAATTTTATACCCCTTTTTAGCCAGCCCTATTCCTAGTTCTGTAGCTACAACTCCCGAACCACCAAAGGTTGGGTAACACACGATTCCAATATTCATTAATTCTAAGCGCTTTAAAGCCAACTTTCTTTCAACTGGTTAGTCTTTATTAAAGTTCCAGATTGACTCGTAGATTAAATCTTGAATTTTGGTACGGATATTCCACTGAATCAGTTTTGCATTTTCTGCATTCGGATAAACCCTGTTGGCAAGGAAGACATATACTAGCTCCTGCTCAGGGTCGGCCCAAACGGCAGTACCAGTAAATCCTGAGTGCCCAAAGGTAGATCCCGAAGCATAACGCGAGGTTGGTCCTTCATCTTTACCCACAATTGGTTTATCCCAGCCCATTCCTCTGCGGTTATCTGCGGTTTGTTGCGAAGTAAAAGCAGGAATGGTATTTAGGTCATAATATTTTTGATCTCCATATTGGCCCAATTGTAAATGCATTTGCATGAGCACAGCCAAATCGAGGGCGTTAGAAAACAGACCCGCATGCCCAGCTACTCCACCAAACATGGCAGCACCTTGGTCATGTACAGTTCCTCTTAATAAAGTTTTTCTGAAAAGGTTATCGTCTTCGGTTGGAGCAATTTCTTGTAGAAAGCCTCTTTCGGTAGGTAGATAGCCCATCGTTTGTAAACCAAGTGGGGCATAAAGTCTATCGTTCAAAAAAGTATCGAAGGGGTTGTCCAAAATATTTTCGGCCAATTTGTAAAAAAAATAATAGCCCATATCCGAATAGAGGTAATCGTACTTCTCTTCGCCCTTAGGCATTTTTCTCAAGTCCGCATCAATCACCCATTTCCAAAGCGAATCAGCCAAGGCTGGGCTTCCATACATATGGTCGGCAACGGTAGACTTATAACTCGGGCCTGGAGTCTCGCTATAATAGGCCTGATCTAAAACGCCATTGTCCACCGTTCTTTTCCAAAACGGGATGAATGGTTGAAGCCCAGCTTGGTGCAAAAGCACATCCCGAATGACTAAGTCTTCTTTGTTCGTCCCTTTCACTTCCGGTAAGTAATCGCCCAAGGTTTTATTCATGTCGATGAGGCCTTTTTCATTCAAATACATCAGTACCTGAACACTGGCCATCACTTTCGTAATTGAAGCCAAATCGTACATGGTTTCATCATTTACAGCGATAAGGCTGTCATAAGTTTGATAGCCATAATTCTTACTGAAGATCACTTTCCCTTTTCTAGCGACCATCACTTGACCACCCGGAGTTGCTTTTCCATCAATTGCTTTTTTCATAAAGGCATCAATGCCTTTCAAAGTTTCGGAATCCATCCCCACCTCCTCTGGCAATCCAAAGCTCAAACGGGACGCGGTCATCGTCTTAATTCCTGTACCACTTTTAAAGCTGCCTGTGGTCACGGGTAATTTACCTTCGGCACGAAGTGCTCCAAAAATGATTTGTGGAGCAATATTTCTTGTAATTTCATTGTCTTCGTAAGTGCAAATAATATTCTTCACCCCATCAAAAAATTGAAGACCATAAGCATTACCGAATGCCACAACGATGACATTGGTTTTGGCCTGCAAATCACGAATGAACTGCACCTCTTCCGACTTTACGCCATGCTGGTCTTTTGTTGCGTTGGTAATTCCTCCATAGCCAACAACTACAGTACTATATGAAGACAGCGACTCTAGCAATGATTGATAAGTAGTTCCAGCCTTAAAGTGATCGAACTTGGCATACTTGCTTAGCGTGTTCTGAAACTCTTGGTTATCGGCTGGACCAAAGCTCAGTGAGGCAAGCTTGGTGCTGTCCAGTCTAATGATTGGTAAAAGCTGATCCGTATTATCCACCACCGTCATTGCTTTCTGGTAAAGTATGCGATTGAGCATTTCTGCATAGCTGGTATTGATGCGCTCGGTAAGATTATCTGTTGAAATTGGCTCAACCTTCGAAAGCCCCATCCAATATTTGGCTTCCAAAATTCTTCTGACCCTATAGTCCAATGAAGCTTGAGTCAAATCTCCTTTTTTGATGGCCTTCTTTACTTGGTCAATGCCCTTGGCTACATCCAAAGGAAAAAGAATAATGTCGTTGCCAGCCATCAAAGCACGTACATCAGCTTCGCCAGGTTCGTAATATTTTGCCACGCCTTGCATGTTCATGGCATCAGTAAAGGCCAAGCCATCAAAGCCGAGTTCATTTTTCAGAAGATCGGTGACTACTTTTTGTGAAAGCGTAGTGGGAGTTTTCTCTCGGTTATCATAAGCGGGAATTTGCAAATGCGCCACCATCACGCTCATCAAACTATCTTTCATTAAAGCCTTAAAGGGGTAAAGCTCAATGTCATTCATCCGCTCCTTGCTGTGGTTAATCACTGGCAAATCAGCATGAGAATCTACATCGGTATCGCCATGACCAGGAAAATGCTTGGCATTGGCCATAATGCCAAAACCTTGCATGCCCTTCATGTAGGCCACACCTTTTTCAGCCACATTGAATTTGTCTTCCCCAAAAGACCGATAGCCAATTACAGGGTTTTTAGGATTCACGTTTACATCCACTACTGGTGCGAAGTTGATGTGCATATTCAATTGTTTGAACTGATTGGCTACTTCCTTGCCCATTTCATAAATCAGCCGGTTATCTTGAATCGCCCCTAAAGTCATCTGCTTTGGAAAGTCCATAATACTGTCCAATCGCATGCCTATCCCCCATTCTGCATCCATAGCAATGGCCAATGGCACTTTAGCTTTTGCCTGAAAACGGTTGGTAAGGTTGGCCTGTCTGCCTGCCCCTCCTTGAAAGAAGATTAAACCACCAATGTTGTATTTTGAAATCTGGGCATCGATTTCAGCGAAATGTTTTTCGTCTAGGTTAGAGTAAGCCGCCACCATAAAAAGTTGGCCCAGCCTTTCTTCTGGAGTCATGCTATTGAAAACACTATCGGCCCAAGCTTTTTGGCTTACGGTATCTATTTTTGAATAGATCTTTTGAGCGCTAGTGGCTGCAGCAAAAAGGGTGAGTAGAAGAAAGGTGTAAGTAACTTTTTTAAGCATTATGCCGTAATTTTTAGTTATAGCAAATAAACTATAAATTTGCTCATGGCGCATTTTATAGCGAAATTCTTTGCGATATAAATAACGCCAAATTATAAGAAACAATATTATGAAGCTACCAAGTCTTGTAAAGAAACCCAATTATCAGCGATACGATATCAAGCCTCGGTACTATGACCCTATTAAAGAAGACATCGAAAACCGTACCAGCAGAATTAAGGCCGAAATGGGCATGAATGAAAATGCTGATCTCGATGCGGGTTATCGGTCCCAAATTGAAGGTTCATTTAGAAAAAACATGAAGCACGCCAAGAACGGAGTGGACCAAACCATCATGTTGCGTTTGATCATTTTCGTGATTTTAATACTGTTTGTGGGTGGTTTCGTTTACATCGGAAAGGATATTTTCTACCTTGCCCTTCTTTATGTTCCTTATTTAATTTGGAAGAAAATGCGAAAGTAATTTCTTCAAACTTTCATGCCCGATTTAATACGATTACTTCCTGATAATATCGCCAATCAGATTGCCGCAGGCGAGGTGGTTCAGCGTCCTGCTTCGGTAGTAAAGGAGCTATTGGAAAACGCCATTGACGCTGGTGCTACGAATATTAAACTCATTATAAAAGAGGCGGGTAAAGCACTAATTCAAGTAATTGACAATGGAACAGGAATGTCTGAAATAGACGTTCGCATGTGTTTCGAGCGACACGCCACCTCAAAGATCCGTTCTACTGAAGATCTCTTCACCATAAAAACTATGGGCTTTCGGGGTGAAGCCATGGCCTCAATTGCTGCGGTAAGTCAGGTAGAAGCCAAAACTAGAAAGGAAAGCGAAGAGCTTGGGGTATTGCTCCAAATTGAGGCTTCGGAAGTAAAGAAACAAGAACCCACTTCTACACCTGTAGGCACTTCGTTTTGTGTAAAAAATTTGTTCTACAACGTTCCCGCAAGGCGGAATTTCTTAAAATCGAACTCGGTAGAAACGCGTCATATTGTTGATGAATTTCAGCGGGTAGCCATGGCCAACCCAGAGGTGGAAATGGCCATGTATCACAACGATTTAGAAATGTACCATCTTACCTCGGGTAAGTTGAGTAATAGAATCGTGGGCATTTTTGGCAAAAAATACCAAGCACAAATGGCTTCTTGTTTAGAAGAAACCGACATGCTGAAAGTTTACGGTTATGTAGGCAAGCCCGAATTCGCCAAGAAAACCCGGGGTGAACAATTCTTTTTTGTGAACAACCGCTTCATCAAAAGTAATTACTTGAACCATGCAGTAACCACTGCGTATACGGGGCTCATTCCTGATGGTAATTTCCCTTTCTACACCCTCTTTTTAGAGCTCGACCCAAAACATATTGATATCAACGTTCATCCAACCAAAACTGAAATAAAGTTTGACGATGAACGCACGGTTTACGCCATAGTAAAGGCTGCAGTAAGACAAGCTTTAGGAACGCACAATATCACTCCTGCCTTAGATTTTGGAGCCGATGTCAACTTTGCCTCTTTCCGGCCACAGCCTCAAGGCACAAGTACTGGAATCAGCCCAAGCCAATCGGATAGAAACTATGGGCAGTTCAGAGACTTAGATAAAAAGCGTGAATCTACTTCGCACTGGGAAAAATTGTATGATGGGCTACAGAAGGATATAGAAAAGGAAGAAAGACACAACGCTCAGCTCGACATACACCCAGAAGCCCAAAGCACGGTTACCATGGGCAGTGCCGCCAATACAGCAGAGGCCTATAAACCGAATCATGAAGCTGTTTTACCCTCGGCAAAGTATTTTCAAATTCATAAAAAGTATATTGCAACCCATGTAAAATCAGGTTTGCTATTAGTGGCACAGCAAGAGGCGCATGAACGTATTTTGTATGAACGTTTTTTTCAGATGATCCAAAACCGATCAGGTGCTTCTCAGCAATCGTTGTTTCCTCAAAGCCTGGAACTCAACCCTGCCGACTTTGCCCTCGTTATGGGTATGAAAGATGAAATCAGCGCCATTGGTTTTGAGTTTTCTGAATTTGGAAAAAACACAGTAGTGATCAACGGAGTGCCAGCGGATTTAAAAGCCGCCAACGAAAAACAATTGTTTGAGGGCTTTGTTGAACAGTTCAAGCAAAATCAATCGGAACTCTCGATTAGTGCCGATGAGAATATTGCTAGATCAATCGCGAAACGTTCTTCTTTAAAAGTAGGAACAACTTTGTCACCAGAAGAAATGTCTTCATTGATCGACCAACTTTTCGCATGCAAAAACCCGAATTATTCACCCAATGGAAGAAAAACATCTTTCTTAATGGAATTGGAAAAAATAGACCAGTTTTTTAACTAACACCTATGTTTGGACGACTTACTCCCCTTGTAAAAAACCTCCTATATATTAATATCGGAATTTGGTTGATTCAGTTTTTACTGAAAATGGATTTGGGTAGCCGCTTTGGCTTGTACTTCATTGCCTCCGACAACTTCAATCCAGTGCAGTTTATCACTTATATGTTTCTACATGACATATCGAGCCCAATGCACATTTTCGGAAACATGTTTGCCCTCTTTATTTTTGGGCCCTTATTAGAGCAGTTTTTAGGACCGAAGAAGTTCATTATCCTCTATATGGTTACAGGCGTTGGAGCGGGTCTTTTCTATACAGGAGCAAATTATTTAGAAGTTAGCGCCATTAAAAATGATGTTGAGAGCTACTTGGACAACCCAAATTCTGAAGATTTCAACCGTTTAATCGCAAAGCATAACGTCTACAAAGCGGAATATATTTATCCTTTTATTGATCAGTATTCGAGAAACGAAGACAGCCCTCAGTTGAGACAGGAATCTGTTCAATATGCACGAGGTCTTTATGCCTTCTTTGGTGACTACCCAATGGTGGGGGCTTCGGGAGCCGTCTTTGGAATTTTAGCAGCATTTGCCCTTTTATTCCCCAATACCGAACTTTTCCTACTGTTTCTTCCTTTCCCCATTAAGGCAAAATATTTGGTTACGGTGTACATTCTTTATGAACTGTTCGCTGAATTTCAAAGATCGCAAGGAGATAACGTGGCCCATTTGGCGCATATCGGTGGCGCAATCATTGCCTTTTTCTTAGTAACCTACTGGAAAAAGAATAGAAAGGAATTTTATTAAAACTCATGAACAGTATTCTAGACGATTTTAAGCTCGCGTTTAAAACGGGAAATATCTTAAACCAGTTGATTGTCATCAATGTGGTGGCATTTGTAGTACTGGGAGTTATAGGCGTATTCTTCACTCTTGCTGGCTATGGAGGGCTTTTCCAAAGCATTGGTAATTACCTTATGCTTCCGGCAGACCCCAGCCAGCTGATCTATCAGCCCTGGACTTTAATCACCTACTTCTTTTACCACGAAGGACTCTTCCATATTCTTTTCAATATGCTGTTCCTTTATTGGTTTGGGAAAATTATAGCAGAATACATCGGTCAGAATAAGGTGTTAGGATTATATGTTTGGGGTGGAATTTTTGGTGGAATCTTATACTTACTTGTTTATAACTTACTTCCCTACTACGCACCAGCAATTGAAGGAACGTACCTTTTAGGAGCTTCTGGTGGTGTAATCGCTATTGTTGTTGGAGCTGCTACGTTTATGCCCAACTTTACAATTCCTTTGATTTTTCTTGGACCAGTAAGGTTGAAGTATATCGCGGCATTTTATGTTATTACTTCATTACTTCAATCTACTGGCTCCAATGCTGGAGGCGAAATAGCCCACTTAGGGGGTGCCTTGGCGGGGTTCTTATTTATTACCCAACTAAAAAGCGGCAATGACTGGAGCAAGGTTGTGGTTCAGTTTATAACTTGGGTAAAAAGCCTTTTTAAGCCACAACCAAAAATTAAGGTGACCTATAGAAGTGATAAATCGAGCAGCAGTGCTAAATCAACCAAGAGCTCTAAAGCTCCTGAAAAGAAGAAGTCAGAAACCTCGCAAAAGGAAATTGATGCTATTCTGGATAAAATTTCTGACAGAGGCTATGACGCGCTAACCAAAGAAGAAAAGCAAAAATTGTTTAACGCCAGTAAGGATTAGTTCTTTCCTATAGCATAAGTTTTATTGATGAAGAATGGAATACCAGAATTGGTCAATCCCTGCACATCAAACATAATCTGCTTTGCATCGTCTGAATTCCAAAACTCGATAGTAGCTTCTCCATTTTCGTCTAACTCAATCATGGTTTGCCAGTGTAAAACGGCACGTTTATCAGGCTTGGCATCTTCTGGTTTTTGAACGTCATATTTGGGCGCGTAGAATTCCCGGGGTTGGTCATAGGTATAAGGCAACTCTACAATCATTGTACTGCTGTTTTTTAACTCTTCTGGGCTTAATGATATGCCATCAGCCGACTTTGTATAGAAAGCCATCACACCGCCTTTTCCTGCGTCTCCAAAAATAGCCGTGGCTGCCAATCCTTTAAATAGAACTACTCTTGAAAAATTCATAGGAGATAAACCTGAAATTAAAGCTGCGTCAGTGGGAACATCGTCTAGTAAAAAAAGTGCTGGGTAAGTGAAGCCTCCTGCACGGATCACCACAGTGGGCTCTCCCGTTGGCCCCATGCGCACAGTAACTCCAGGGAACTTGCCGACTAAAGCAGAGAAAATATTGGTATAGGCGCCCGTGGCAGACCATTCCGTAAAATCAAAAGCTGAAGTACCTCTGCCATAAGCCGTTTTCTCTTTCAGCTGTTTGTCTTCCCGCTCGACTTGTAACTTGCTGCCTTCTACCATTACCGTCCCTAAGTCGGTGAATAAAGAGTCCGGATTGAAAGCCCTTTCAATCATATCTCTCTCCTTTTTGAATTGCAAAAAGTCTTCTTTTTCTAGCACCTCTTCTTGGCTAAAGATTGACTTAAAATTGGGTAATGGAGAGTTGACACTCTCTTTCAGCGTATCAACTTCAAAGCGAACGTTGTCTTTATCTTTCGAGCTTTTTCCTTTCAGCAAAAGGTTATCCGACTTGTACACCAATAAATTTTGAAAAGAAAAACGACCATCCTTATCAGTTTCTGCTTCTAATATAAGCGGAGGAAAAGAACGGTTATTCACTAGGGTTACTTTGCCAGAAGATTCTGTTTTCTTACTCGATTCTCTGTACAGCGTTCCCTGCAAAGAAACCCCGAGCTCTACTGGAAAGTCGAAGCCTGGAAAATTATCATTCATTAAGTCATTCCATACAAACCGGCTCCAGCCGTGGGTCATCATTACCAAATCAAGGTGTTTTTCGGCTTCGGTATTTTCTGCATTGAAGTAGTACATTGGATTGTCAACGTAGCCTTTCAGGTCCGAACTAAGTAATAACTCTGAGTAAATTGTCTGCTCTGGACTGCCATCAATTACCTTATCCATATCCAAAACACTCATCGACATCATCCCTCTGAAAGGATCTCCGTTCGTATCAGTCAGTTTAATTTTGGCGGTAAGCTTTTCTCTTGCCTTATAGCTATTCTTGTCTAAAGTCAAACTTGTCTCTATCGGACGTTCAATGAAAACCAAGCGCTCCAGCAAAGGCCTATCATTCTCATCAAAAAGGGTAATATGAGAGATACCCGCTGGTATTTCGTCTGTGGAAATCACCCCTAAAGCCTCCCCTTTTGAAAGGTCCACTTCTATGGTGTGTGATACCAAACCACGGGTATGTATTAGCGCTTTAAATCTACCTTTTGAAGGATTACTTACGTTGGCTCTAAAGATTAACCTCAACTGGTTTGGCCGTTGAATTACTTGAATGCCATAGCCTTCATTGTCTAATTTGGGAAGGCTATAAGTTTCATTTTTGCCCGTTAGCTTAACGCTATAGGACTCTCCCTTCTGGGGAAGCAAGGTAAACAGCCCCATACCATCGTGATCAGTGCTAAAACTAGTAATCTTTGTGCCTGTACTGTTATATACTTCACCCTCCACATAAATACCTTTGCCTGAGCTATTGATCGCCTTAAAACCTACTTTGGTAGGGATTCCGCTCACCAAATTTCCGCCTTCAGGAAAAAACTGGAGGTCGATTTTATTGTTAGCTACCGAAGTAGTTCTCTCCAATTCCGAACCAGTGACAACCACTATGGGCTTTTCAAAAAAGAAGCTTTGGTCAAAATTACGCATCCAGTTCGTGTAGGCTCGCAATACATAATTGCCTTCTGACAGTTGCTGAGGAACATCAATTAAACCTTGACCGAATCCACCTTCAGAAAAAATCAGCTTTTCGGCCACCAAGCTATCAGTCTCAGAATAGAGTTCAACATAAACATTAGCACTGAAGGGAGAGGGTTCATGGAGGTAGCCTGCCGTTAAATACGACTGGAACCAAATGGGCTCGCCAGGTGCATAATACTTTCTGTCTGTGTGTAGATAAACCTTCTCCTGAGGGTATTCTTGATTATAATAGTCGAGTTTCTCTTGTACTGTAGTGCCTTTTTGAGCCTGAACGGCACTGAACACCAACGCTAGCAGTCCTACTAGGATTATTTTTTTGGTCATGAAATCAGGATAAACACAAGAGAATTAATCAGGGAAATCAGAATATAAGATAATTTATAGACGGCCGTAAAGCCAAAAGGTTTATAGCTTATTGGCCAATTGACCACAAGCCGCATCAATATCTTTCCCTCGGCTTCTACGCACGTTTACAATTATGCCTTTCTCGCCAAGAATCTTCTCGTACATCTCGGTTTTCTCTGGAGCTGCTTGTTGAAACATGCCATCATCAATCGGATTGTATTCAATCAGATTGACCTTGGAAGCAACACGACCACAGTATTTGGCCAAAGCATGCGCATGTCTTTCATCATCGTTAATGTCTTTCCAAATCACATACTCAAAAGTGATTTTTCGATTCGTTTTCTGATACCAATAGATCAACGATTCAGCCAATTCATTCAGGTCACTTTTCTCGTTGATCGGCATTACTTTCGAGCGCGTTTCGTCAATGGCCGAATGCAGTGATACAGCTAGATTGAACTTCATGTCCTCATCGGCCATGCGCATAATCATTTTGGGAATGCCCACAGTAGAAAGTGTTATTCTCTTTGGCGACATCCCCAAGCCTTCTGGTGAAGTGATTTTACGAATGGATTCCATTACGTTTTGGTAATTGAGCAAAGGCTCACCCATTCCCATGTACACAATATTGGTCAGCGGACGACCAAAGTAAAGTTCACCTTCTTCTTTAATGGCGACTACCTGATCGTAGATTTCATCAGGGTTTAAGTTACGCATGCGCTTAAGGCGAGCTGTGGCGCAAAAGTGGCAATCCAAGCTGCAACCGACTTGAGATGAAATACAGGCAGTAATACGAGTGCCTGTAGGGATTAACACTGACTCCACCGTCATGCCATCATGCAACCTCACAGCATTCTTGATAGTGCCATCCGAGCTGCGTTGCATCTCATCGACTTTGATGTGATTGATGCTGAATTTCTCTTTGAGAAGATCACGGGTAGAAAGCGAGATATTGGTCATTTGGTCAAAATCCTTTGCCGATTTTTTCCAAAGCCATTCATACACCTGTTTTGCTCTAAAAGCCTTGTCTCCAATGCTCACAAAAAACTCCTGAATTTCTTCGAGCGAGAGTTGTCTAATGTCGCGTTTTGCCTCAACCATTTTGCAAAGGTAACGATCTAAGCTTGAATCTTTGAAAGGAATGGTGAAGGGATATTCACCACTTTGCTTTCTTTGTAATCGAACATGGCAATTCCCGTTTTCGCCCGAGCAATTTCCTTGCTGCCACAGCTTAATCGATATACCAATTCAAAGCTTTTCTTACCAATCTCTGCGACCGCTATTTCAACTTTAATGATGTCTCCGTGAAAGGCTTCTCCTTTGTAGGCAATGGCTACATCTGCTTGAATGGTACCACAACCATCAATCGAAAGTTCGTCTTTATAACCAAGCGAATTAAAGAAACGGTAGCGCGATTCATGAATCATGCTCAGCACGCTATCATTACCCAAATGCCCGCCATAGTTAATGTCTGAAATTCTTACTTTGATTTCGGTTTCAAACAAAAAAGCATCGGGTAACTCTATCTTCACTCTTGGCATATTTCTAAATATTAATTGTGCGAATCTAAGACATAATGTCCGAATAAACGAAGTGAGCTAACTTTTTTCGGCCAGATTTTCCGAAGACCAACAATGGATTGTGGTTTGTTATGCTAGTGTTGTCAGCGTAAAAGCTAGAGAATATTTAAAGGAAATAACAATCATGGATTTTAAAAAATATACAATCAAATC
>CAXBPM010000030.1:0-16138 GCA_963977345.1 uncultured Roseivirga sp. | reverse complement strand
CATCGATGATCAGCGTTAAGGCCAATAAACCAATACACAGGAGAAAGTACCTATGCTTTTGAAACTCAAATTTTCTCTGCTTTGCCAACAATCCTTTGCTATTCTTTTAGAACAGGGTTAAAGTACTAATTATTTTGTTTAGGAGTGTACTTAAGTCCTCCAAAGGAGTAAAGGAATAACACACGACTGTAGCGGTACATTAAAGGATAGAGCAAAATCACCTCCGAAATAATGGCGATGAGGTAGGTATTCTCGTTAGCGTCTTCGATTGTAGAATTGATAATGAGGGCACTCATCAGAAATAGCCCTACGGACATTGCATAGCTGATGTACATAGATCCATCGTAAAAGCGAGGTTCTTTTTCGAATCTAGCGCCACAAGTATCGCAGACCTTTTTCATCAAAAGGAATTTTCGAAGGTTATAAGCTTTGGATATGAATAGTTTGCCTTCACGGCATTGAGGGCATCTAGCCTGGAATACTGCTGAGCGCTTTGTTCTTTTGGCCATTTCGTTTACTGGTTCTGTACCAGAAGTAGCCTAACACCGCAAAGAGGACATAAGGAGCAACAAAAAGGTAAAGTATCCCTATGTTTAGATTAGAAGCTGTTGTGGTATCACCGCCAGCCACAGAGGATTCTAGAGTTCCTCTACACATAGCGCACTGCGCCTGGGCTGAAACACTAAAAACAGTTAGTAAAATTGCCGATAAGATAATTTGTTTAACTCTTCTCATGATACCTCAAAGTTAATGCTTTTATACTAAAACTGATAATAAGGACTGATCATTAAATAGACGATAACACCCGTTACTGACACATATAACCAAATGGGATAAGTGTACTTCACTATTTTCTTGTGCTTGTCGATCATACCGCTCCAAGCGTAGAAAAAGGCCAAAAGCACTAAGGGAACCACCCCTATTGATAATAAAATATGGCTGATCAGGAAAAAGTAATAAATTGACTTTACCGCGCCTTCTCCCCCAAATGCGGTTGAAGGTGCAGAAGCGTGATAGGTTACGTAGCAAAGCAAAAACAGCGCTCCTAAAACAAGTGCTGCTGTATTGAATTTCCTGTGCCAGGCTACGCTTTTCTTTACCTTAATGGCGATCAAAGCAAAGATCAAACAAAGGGAAGTAAGTGTGTTGATTACCCCGATTACATGAGGCAAATTATACACCCATTCTCCTAAATCAAGCTTCTGAGGCAGCCCCAATAATACGGCTACAGCCAAGGGAATAGCTACGGATAAAATTCTTATCCAAAGCATTGATTTCTTTTGCTTTAAATCAATCTTATTCATTCTCTACGTCTATCGTTTGCAAAATCCTTACTTCAAGAATCAACCTATCGGTATCTTCTCTTTCCATGATATTATAATAACCTCTAATTCTATTTTTAGCATCTACCAATATCACTCTGTTGTCAAGGTCTGACATTACCATACCACAATATTTTAAATTGCTCCAGCTGGTTGAATCGAGTTCTTTGAAATGCCAGAACTCATCCATAAACGTAACCCGTTGGTTATAGCCTGTAATCGCATCGGTTTGAATTGAAGCCTGATTGAGGTACGACATCATCTGGATATCAGGATTGTTATAAAATACATCCTGCACCTTTTCTAACTCCTCTAATCTTGTTTTAAGGACAGGCCCATCCATTCTTTCAAAATGGATCACTTTAGTGATTCCCATTTTCAGTTCTGGACTCTTCACAATGTATTGGTCAGTGTTCCTTTCCAAGCAGGTTACTTGACGCAAAGTATCACCAATTCCATTGGTATAGTAAATTGGGATTTGGAATTCATTCCTGCCAAAGCCTTTCAGAAATAGAAAGATCAATGCTGGCAACAGAATCAATAAGAATAAGTATAGTCCTTTCTTGTTCTTCATAATACTTTGTTCAACAAAAAATCAGACCAATTGCTCAGTCTGATTCTATAATATTCTTAAATATAGTTCTTATCCCTAATGACTGTCATCGACCTGTTCAGAACCGGCAGGATGATAATCAACAGTTCCTCTACTGCTTTTTACTGCACCACCTTCTAACTCTACTAGCGCTACAATAAGCCACACTATAAAGAGCATTGGAAGTATAACAGAGTATATTAAGCCTTTTACCTCGTGTCCTAAGTGCATAAACTCACTCACGATATAAAATGCTTTAACAATGGTTAAGCCCACGAAAATTATATTTCTAAGTAAGCCTGCATCCATCATAAAGGCAAACGCATATTCAATCAGGGTAATGATCGCAAGAATCCCTGCAATTTTCCAAATACCTTTTATTTTGTTCTTATCTACTGGTTGTACAACCACGTTTGATGTTTGTTCCATAGTATATATAATGTCCTTAAATCAAATAGAAGAATGTAAAAACGAAGACCCAAACTAGATCTACAAAGTGCCAATACAAACCAACTTTTTCAATCATTTCATAATGACCTCTCTTTTCATACATACCATTGGCAGCGTTAAAGAAAGTAATGATATTAATGACTACTCCTGAGAATACGTGGAAACCGTGGAAACCAGTAATAAAGAAGAATAGTGCAGCAAATGCTGGTGGTCCGTATTGATTGAAGCTCAAGCCAGCTCCCATAATTTCATAGTTCTCTACCCATCTACCGTTTAAGAAAACGTCACCGATAGTGGCTACACCGCTTCCAGAAATAAAGTGAGACCATTCCCAAGCTTGGCAGCTTAAGAATGCAACACCACCAATGATGGTCCAAAGCATCCATTTAACAACGCCTTTCTTATCCATTCTCTGACCCGCTTCTACAGCCAAAACCATAGTCACTGAGCTCAGAATGAGAATAAAAGTCATTAGACCTACAAATATCAGGGGCCATTCTTGACCATGCACTCCTGGGAAGGCATCATATACCTTTTCTGGAATTGGCCAATATTCAGTAGAGAACACAAAATCGCTAGGATCTCCTTTATAAGCAGGGGCACTCCATCTAAGAAATGCGTATGTGATCAAAAGGCCGGAGAACGTGAAGGCATCTGAAAGCAGGAAAAACCACATCATGAGTTTTCCATAGCTCGCCTTAAAAGGTGAAACCCCACCTGCCCATAAGCTTTTGTTGCCGACTGTAGCTGTAGTAGCCATAGTTAATAGGTTCTAGTTAATGGTTAAGTAATAAAAATATAAACAAGTATATCCAAAGTCCGCCTAAGAAGTGCCAAAAAGTTGCACACATTTCCATGTTCAACATATTTTCAGAATTCACTTTTAGCTTGAAAGACGAAACTAATAGATATAAAAGATAAATCACAGCAGCTACTAAATGTAGACCATGCAAACCCGTAAAGATGTACAAGAAACTCCCTGCAGGGTTACCTACAAAGAACACGCCTTCATCAACCATTTGCCCCCAAGCCATAAACTGTCCAATAAGGAAAGCCATGCCCAAAACAAAAGTGATACTTAAAGCTATTCGTACTTTTACAAAATCATTCTTTTTTGCAGAAAGGTATGCCCAATGCATAAACCCACTGCTTGCAATAATAACTACCGAGGTGGTCCAGAAGAGAGAGGGTAAGTCATATTCCAACCAGTTCCCACTGGCTTGCCTTACAATATGCGCACTGGTAAAAGCCGCGAAAATCATTACCACAGTAACAATGAACAACCACATCGCAAATTTCTTTGGATGCATTGACAGCGGTTGTTCCGCTGCGTTATCTACTAATTGATAATTATCTGTCATTATTTCACCATGTCCAATAAGTAAGCAATCTGCACGATCGGTAAATAGAGAAATGAACCAAACATAATTCTCAATGCTGATTTTCTCGATTGATCGCGCATCAACTTAATCGTCTGCGCCAAAAACAAAACCCCACAAATGGTAGCCACTATTCCTGAATTAATTCCCGTAATACCAAAATAGGTAGGCAACAAGCCCAACGGAATCAAGAACAGTGTATAAGTCATTATCTGAAAAGCGGTCTTCATGTCCTTCTCTCCTTTTACAGGAAGAAGTTTAAAACCTGCCTTTTTATAATCTTCATCGGCCACCCATGCAATCGCCCAGAAATGCGGGAACTGCCAAATAAACTGGATACCGAAAATAATCATTGCCTCGTGGCTGATCATACCTGTAGCCGCTACCCAACCCAATAAAGGAGGTAATGCACCAGGAAAAGCTCCCACAAACACTGCTATTGGCCCTACTCTTTTCAATGGTGTATATACAAAGCTGTACAGTATCATTGATAAAACAGCCAAACCAACGGTTAATAAGTTAGTAGATAAATAAAGCACTAGAATACCACCAGCAGCTACAATAGCCGCAAACCAAATGGCTTCATTTTTAGAAAGTCGATTGGTAGGTAAAGGACGATTTTGCGTGCGTGTCATCATCGCATCATAATCCTTTTCAATTACTTGATTGATGGTACAAGAAGCTCCTGAAATTAAAAATCCACCAATAAATAACATGGTTAACTGCATCCAGTCTACATTGCCACCCATGGCTAAGGCATAGCCAAAGGCAGAAGAGAAAGACACCAAAAGTGATAGTCTCATCTTAACCAACTCCAAATAAGCCTTGGCTTTTTGAGCGATTAATTCCCCTACTCCAATATTTGCAGAACTACCTGATATCATTCAGTTAACTTATTTGTATTCTTTTATTTCCTAAAAGCAACAGTACATAATACTGTACTCCAATAATTAATGTCCCTAACAACAAATGTATTGGCTGTATAGCCGCTGGCACACCGAAATATGCCATGATCACTCCACTTAAAACTTCTGTGCCCACAATCAGCAACATAATCGCTCCGTATAACTTTAGTTTTTGAGGAGCATCCTTTTTAAGTGTTAATAGCCAAACCAAATAAAGATGTAAGCCCAACAATAAAATGGAGTATGACCTATGGATTAGAAACTCTGTTCCAAGCTTCGCGATCCATTCTGTTCTTGCGAAGTGATCAGCCACAACATCTATAACTTCCCTCACTTGTGTTCCAATTACAATTTGAGGTAATGTGGCAATGAAGCAAATCAACAGTACAGTTCTGAGCTTTGCAGTTCCTTCCAGATTTAAATTAAGCACTTCTCTTTTCGATCTATAATACACATAGATCAACAGACAAACGATCAATAAAGCGAGTAACATGTGAATTGTAATCATCCAATGCAGCAAGTTAGTACTCACTACAATTGACCCGATCCATCCCTGAAACCCAACCAATACAAATGCAATAAAAGAAAGAACGGTAATGGTTCTATCGGTTTTCCAATATCGGATAGACATTAGAAATGTCCCGAAAATCAAAAGCCCGATCACCGCACCCACTAAGCGGTTAATGTATTCTGTTAGTGTTTTTGTAGCATTAAATTCTTCCTCAGTTAGAATATCAGGATCATTTAAAATCTGATCAGCCAACTCGTCAAAACCAAACGCTGTGAGGTAACTTACAAACCTCTTATTCTTCTCTGCCCTTTCTAGGGCGTAAACTTCTTTATAATCAGGAGGAAGTTGACTGACATCTGTTGGTGGCACCCAACTTCCAAAACACTTGGGCCAGTCCGGACATCCCATTCCTGACCCAGTGGTTCTTACGACACCTCCTATTAAAATCAGGAGGTACACCGCAATTACCGTGACGGCAGAAAACCGTCTGAAAGCTCGTCCGTTAGTGGCCTTTTGATCCATCAATTACGATCTCACTAGCGCTCTCCTCTTTCTCAATTGCGATCATATCATTCTCATGTGGAAGATTAGAATCCATCGTATCTGAGAAAGGTACTGTTTGAAGAATAAAATCTTCAGGTGCACCCGGCTTAGAGTAATCGTAAGGCCATCTGTATACTGTTGGTATTTCACCTGGCCAGTTACCGTGTCCTGGAACTCTTGGAGTTGTCCATTCCAATGTATTCGACTTCCACGGGTTAAGTGGAGCTTTCTTCCCTCTAAATATGCTATAGAAGAAGTTGAAAAGGAATATAAACTGACCAAAGAAAGTCAAGATAGCCGCCACACTAATGAATGCATTTAGGTCAGTGAATCCACTGAATGCATCAAAGTTGGTGAACGAGTAATATCTTCTTGGGAAACCTGCAATTCCAATATAATGCATTGGGAAGAATACAGCATAGATACCAATGAACGTAAGCCAGAAGTGAATGTAGCCTAGTTTTCTATCCAACATTCTACCGAACATTTTAGGGAACCAATGGTAAACCCCAGCCAATAATCCGAAAGAAGATGCTGCGCCCATTACTAAGTGAAAGTGAGCTACAACAAAGTAGGTATCGTGCAATTGAATATCAATGGCCGAGTTACCTAGGAAAATACCTGTAATACCGCCTGAAATAAACACCGACACTAGTCCAATTGAGAACATCATGGCAGGCGTGAAAATGATATTTCCTCGCCAAAGTGTAGTCAGGTAGTTAAATACTTTTACCGCTGAAGGGATTGCGATGATCAAAGTTAGGAACATGAAAATTGAACCTAAGAATGGACTTAATCCCGACACGAACATATGGTGTGCCCAAACCACGAATGAAAGCACTGTGATTCCCAACATAGAAATAATCATGGCCTTATAGCCAAAGATTGGTTTTCTAGAGTTGGTAGCAATAATTTCTGATGTAATACCTAAAGCAGGTAGCAATACAATATATACTTCGGGGTGACCCAAGAACCAGAATAAATGCTGATACAAAATTGGGCTACCGCCTACATTTGGAAGTGCCTCACCTCCAATATAAATTTCAGATAAGTAGAACGAAGTACCAAAACTTCTATCGAATACCAATAATAAAGCTGCGGCAAACAACACAGGGAAAGATAATACTCCAATCACCGCTGTAAGGAAGAAACTCCAAATCGTTAGCGGTAACCTTGTGAAGGTCATCCCCTTTGTTCTTAGGTTAATAATTGTGGTGATATAGTTAATACCGCCCAATAATGAAGAAACAATAAAGAATACGATAGCAACAAGCCATAAAGTCATTCCAAGTCCAGAACCGTCCATTGCCTGTGGCAACGCACTCAGTGGTGGGTAAACTACCCAACCTCCTGACGCAGGCCCAGTTTCTAAGAATAATGAGATAAACATGATAACACTGGAAAGGAAAAAGAACCAGTAAGAAAGCATGTTCATAAAGCCGGAGGCCATATCTCTTGCACCGATTTGTAACGGAATAAGGAAGTTACTAAAGGTACCACTCAAGCCAGCTGTTAACACAAAGAATACCATGATGGTACCGTGCATGGTTACCAAAGCCAAGTAGAATTGTGGATCTAAGCTACCCTCAGGCTGAATCCATTTACCTAAAAGTGGTCTTAACCAAGATAAATCTGCTTCAGGGAATCCCAATTGCAATCTGAAGATTGCAGAAAATCCTGCACCAACAATTGCCCAAAGAATACCTGTAATCAGGAATTGCTTAGCAATCGTCTTATGGTCAATTGAGAAAATATACTTTGTGATGAACGTTTCATGATGCTCGTGATCGTGATCATCATGTGCGTGTGCATCAATATTTGTTGCTGTTGCCATCTTAATATATTGGTCTTATTAATTACTCGTTAATGCCCGCTGTAACTACGGCCAACTCTTTCAAATTCTCAGGTACCTGAGACATATAATCTGGGTTTTTTGATAACCAAGATTTCTGCTCAGCTTTCCATTTGTCGTATTCTTCAGGTTCTAACACCGTCACAACTCTCCTCATCGCAAAATGTGAGGTTCCACAAATTTCGGCACAAGCCAATTCAAAGTTGAATTCAGGATTGTTTTCCTCAATTCTCATTTCTTCCGTTGTTTTATTCGGAACAAACCAGAACTGAGTTGGCATACCAGGAACAGCATCCATTTTCAACCTCATATGAGGCATATAAACACTATGCAATACGTCCTTCGCTCTAATCTTCAATAATACAGGTCTTCCTTTAGGGAGTACAATAGAATTATTTTCGAAATCATCAAAATTATTCTTGTCTGTGAAATCCATTCCCAACGCATTGGAAGCATCGATCAAACGATAATCGTAAGCTCCAACTTCATTGTCCATTCCACCATAGCGAATCAACCAAGTAAATTGCTGCCCAGTAATTTCAATTTGCTCTGCATCTTCTGGTGCCTTACTTGTTATGTCAGACCAGGCTGCAAAGCCAGAAATAACCAACCATGTCAAAACGATAGCAGGTACTCCTGTCCATAGAAGCTCTAATTTATTGTTATGTGGATAGAATTCAGCTCTGTGATTCTCTCTATATCTGTACTTATAAGCAAATACAAAAAGTAAAATGTGAGTGATTATAAATACAATACCTGTAATCCACATTGTTCTCCAAAACAACTTATCAGTAGTTATTCCGTGTTCAGATGCAACTGGAGGATCATACAAATCGAAATATGCATATGAATACCAAGCCATTAAACCAAAGAACAGCACCATGAAAACCACCATCAGAATGGCATTTACATCATTACTTCCTGTGATTGACTTCTCATCAGAACCTTTTACAATACTGATCAATCTACTTACTCTGAAGATCAACAAAAGGATCGCCAGTACTAAGAAAATCGCTAAAACTATATAAAACCCGAACATATCTTTAATTTACTCTTATTAAATATGATGATGCTTTGCCTCTTCATACATCGGATGGTTTTTAGCCACCAACGCAGACTTAGATAAGGCACTTAAGGTGACGAACACAAACGCTACTCCGAATACCAAGAACAAGCCAATTTCCATAAGTCCAAATGCGCCATTTTCGCCCATAGTACCTGGTGTTACCATCAAGTAGAAATCGATCCAATGACCTGCCAATACCACGATACAAACGATTTTTAAGAAAACATTCAATCGTTTGGCATCCCTCGTCATAAACGTAAGGAGTGGGAAAAGGAAGTTCATAATTAGGTTAATGAAGAAGAATGGTGCGTATTTATCACTCAATAATCTTTCTACAAAGTATACTGATTCCTCAGGAATGTTCGCATAGTAAATCAATAGGAATTGAGAGAACCAAATGTACGTCCAGAAGATACTGAAAGCGAAAATGAATTTACCCAAATCGTGTAAGTGATTGGCTGTTACTTGTGATAAGTAACCTGCCTCCTTCAATAAAATAGTTACAAGTGTAATAAAGGCCAAGCCTGTTACCCACCAACTTGCAAACACATACCAACCAAACATGGTAGAGAACCAGTGAACGTCAATTGACATTATCCAATCCCAAGCTGCTATTGATGAAGTTACAGCAAATACCACCAAGAATATTGCTGAGAACTTTCTTATTTTAAACCAGTAGCTGTCTCCACCTAGTTCGTCTTCTGCTAAAGCCAAAGACTTAATTTTCTTAAATAACCAATACCATACTCCGAAGAATAATGTCATTCTTAACACAAAGAAAACTGGGAAAGAACCTCCTTCTAAAGGAAGAAAGAAATAGCTACTTTTTCCTGCAATCAATGCATCGAAATGTGTATTCAAATCTCCATTAGGTAGAAATTTGTTGTATAAGTCACTATGTGTCCAGTGAAATATGTCATGACCGAAAATAAAGAAAGTAGCGATCATAAGCACAAATGCATATGGCAACCAACTTCCCATTGCTAAGGGTACTCTCAACAAATAAGTAGACCATCCCGCTTGAGATGCATACTGTAGTGTGAAGAAGAATATTCCAATTAAACCTAAGCCAACAAAGTAAACGTTGTTGATCCAAAGGTTTATACCAAGCCTTTTTAGCCAACCACCGGTGTCAGCTACTCCTGCTTCGTGTCCTTCACCTGATTCATCAGATACCATTCCGCCATGGGCGTCACTATCTTCACCACTATGGTCTTCGCTAGCGTTTGTTTCATGATCATCAGAAGCTCCAGCATCGTGTTGCTCCGTTCCTTCATGATCTCCAGCGGCTACTTCATGACTACCACCTGGGAATATTGCACCTACAAGCAGCAATACAAACCCAATGATGGCTACGAGGTATAGCTTCTTTTTTAAGCCTGTCGTAAATTCAAATCTTTCTTTTGCCATTTTCTAAAAAATTTGGGGGTTACTGCTTTTGCAATTCTTTAACATACTTCACAATTTTCCATCTTTTCTCTGGACTGATCTGAGAACCATGGGCTCCCATTCTTCTAATTCCATAAGTAATTACATGGAATACATGTCCTTCTGAAAGATCTCTCTGAGCCGGGGCTGTATAAGGAGGAACACCAAGAAAAACTGGTGCAACTAATCCATCAGCTTGACCACTTGGTCCGTGACAATGGTCACAATACAATTCATATAGCCTCTTACCTTCTGCCAGAATTTCTGGTGTGTCAGCCAAAGGGTTTTCTATAAGGCTAGCCGCCTCTATGTCATCTTTCTCTAAACGATATGGAAGTACACCATCAGCAGTTCTTCTTACAGTACCCGCTACTGGCAACATTACATTTTGTTCGTAAGGATTGTTTGGGTTAGAGTTATAAAACTCACCCAATCCATCTTCTCTATTACTTAACCATTCGCCTCTATCCTTGTCCTTGATTTGCGTCAATGGCTCGTAAGGTATTGAATGATACATTTGAGGTGCATATTCCGTACCTGGGTTATCGCCACTAGCATTACAAGAAGCCAGAGCAAAGATCGCTATGAGTGGTAAAAATGCTTTCAATCTATTCAACATGATCATCTTTAGCTTAGTCTTCAACTTCTTTATCGTTCACTTCAACAGCACCTGAGTCTTTCAATACGCCATTGATTGTTTGAGCATCCATTGATTTGTTTTTACCCAAGTCAATTGCCATGATATGCTTATCATCGGTAATTCTCAAGTCAAGCATCTTAGGATCCTTCCATGGTTTCAAGTCACTACTTACCAAGAATGTACCCACCATACCAAAAGCTGCAAGTAAAACTGTTAGCTCAAAAGTTACAGGAATAAAATCTGGTAGTGGAGTAAAGTCTTTACCACCAATAATCATTGGCCAATCCACACCTAGCATCCAAAATTGCATGGTTAGTGCTAAGGAAGTTCCCAATATACCGAACATAAAGGCGGCAATTGGAAGCCTAGATCTCTTATAGCCTAGTTCATCATCAAGCCCGTGCACAGGGAATGGAGAATACACCTCGTCAATTTTGACACCGGCACCTCTCACCTTTCGTACTGCACTTAATAATACGTCCTCGTCATCAAAAACCCCGAGAACAAAGTTTCTAGAATCGCTCATAATTATGCAGTCTGTTTTTCTGATGAAGATTTCACAATACTTTTAATTTCAAACATGTTAATCACTGGGAAGAACTTAGCAAATAACAAGAATGCGGTAAAGAATAATCCGAATGTAAATAAGTACACTCCCATGTCGTAAACCGTTGGGTAGAACATAGACCAAGATGATGGAAGATAATCTCTATGCAAAGAGGTAACGATAATTACAAATCGTTCGAACCACATTCCAATGTTTACAATAATTGAAATAATGAATGTAGCCGAAATACTTGTTCTGATTCTCTTAGACCAGAATAACTGTGGAGAAATCACATTACAAGTCATCATTGACCAGTATGCCCACCAGTAAGGCCCTTGCATTCTGTTAAAGAAAGCATATTGCTCTGCAGGAACACCTGAATACCATGCTACGAAGAACTCAGTGATGTAAGCGATACCTACAATTGAACCCGTAACTGTAATTACAATGTTCATCAAGCTAATGTGCTCAATAGTAATATAGTCTTCTAATTTAAATAGTCTTCTTGTTACCAACATCAAGGTCAATACCATGGCGAATCCAGAGAAAATCGCTCCAGCCACAAAGTATGGAGGGAAAATAGTGGTGTGCCATCCTGGTATTACTGAAGTTGCAAAGTCAAATGATACAATGGTGTGTACTGAAAGCACGAGAGGTGTTGCTAAACCAGCAAGGATTAAAGATACACTTTCGTATCTGCTCCAAGTTCTAGCAGCGCCATTCCATCCAAGGCTTAATGCTCCATATATTTTTCTTCTCATTCCAGTAGCTCTATCTCTAATGGTAGCAAAATCAGGTACAAGACCTAAATACCAGAATACAAGCGATACTGAGAAGTATGTAGAGATTGCAAATACATCCCAAAGAAGTGGTGAGTTAAAGTTTACCCAAAGCGAACCAAACGTATTTGGTAAAGGCAATGCCCAATAAGCGCCTAACCAAGGTCTTCCCATGTGAAGCACAGGAAACATAGCGGCACATATTACAGCAAAAATTGTCATGGCTTCAGCAGCCCTGTTAATTGCCATTCTCCATTTCTGACGGAAGAGTAAAAGTACTGCGGAAATCAAGGTTCCAGCGTGACCAATACCTACCCACCATACGAAGTTGGTAATATCCCAAGCCCAACCTACGGTTTTGTTTAGCCCCCACATTCCAATTCCTTCCCAAAGCGTAGCAGCTACAGCAATGAAACCAATGCCAAAAGCAGTAAGTGCCATCCCCATTCCCAATAACCATGATTTGGAAGGTTTGCCCTCTACCTGCCTACAGATATCCTCGGTAACGTCATGGACAGTCTTACCGCCAGTTATCAAAGGTGTTCTTACGGATGAAGTAACCTGCATAGTGTGTCTTTTTTAAAAATTAAGCTTCAGTTGATTGTTTTTCCTTATTCCTGATTTTGGTGAAATACCAAACGTTAGGGTTAACGTTGATTTCCTCCAACACGTGGTAAGCTCTGTCTTCTTCCACCACACGCTCAGTCGCTCCTTGACCGTCTTCTTTCTCTTGGATTTTCAAAGATTGAGAAATTCTAGAGTTTTTGTCGTTCAAGTCACCAAAGGTGATCGCATCCGCAGGACAGGCCGAAGCACATGCCATGTTGATTTCGCCATCTACAGGTCTTCTATCTTCACGTTTAGCTGCAAGTTTACCGGCTTGGATTCTCTGCACACACATTGAGCATTTCTCCATTACACCTCTTGAGCGAACAGTTACATCTGGGTTCAATACCATTTTACCCAAATCGTTGTTCATTGAAAGGTTTTTGTCGAACTGCGTATTATCGTGATACTTGAACCAGTTAAACCTTCTTACTTTATAAGGACAGTTGTTAGCACAATATCTTGTACCAATACATCTGTTATAAGTCATCATGTTAAGCCCTTCCGTGCTGTGCGTTGTAGCCGCCACCGGACAAACAGTCTCACAAGGAGCATTATTACAATGCTGGCACATCATTGGTTGGAAAGTAACTTCTGGATTTTCTGAAGCTTTTTCCAAAGCGATCAAATCATCAACAGGAGCATCAGAGCTATAGTAGCGATCAATTCTGATCCAAGCCATTTCTCTTCTGTTCAATACTTCTTCTTTTCCAACTACAGGAATGTTATTCTCTGCCTGACAAGCAACCGTACATGCACCGCAACCAGTACAAGAGTTCATATCGATGGCCAATCCCCAATGGTGATTGTTATATTCGTGACCTCCCCAAAGCGTGATTTTAGAAGGTTTAATGTATTCTCCTTCCTTGTAAATCAAAGGATATTCTCTTCCCGCTTTAGTGTCTTTTTGATAAGCACTTAAAGTTGACTCCTGAATCACGTTAGATCTCCCCATGAAAGTCTGGTGAGTTTGTGTTTGGGCAATTCTGTATGACTCGCCAGTTTTCTCTACAGAAACTCCAGCAAACACATCATACACATTCGCGCCATTCAGCTTGGTAATGAACGGATATGCATTTACACCCACTTCATTTCCAACTCTACCTGCATTTGTTCTTCCGTAACCTAAGGCAAGACCTACGGTTCCAGCAGCTTGTCCTGGTTGGATCAACACTGGTAAAGTCGCTGAAGTATTACCTACAGTAAGTGTTACTTTTTCAGTGGTGCCGTCATCCATCTTGATGCCCCACTCTTCGGCTTGTGCTTGAGAAACCGTTAAGTAGTTATCCCAAGTAGTTTTTGCAATTGGATCTGAAGCCTCTTGTAACCAAGGGTTGTTGGCCATTGATCCATTACCAATAGTGATTTTCTCGTAGAGTGCCAATTCAAGGCCTTCTCCGTTTCTCTTATAGTTCTGAGCTATGCTTGTTCCAGCGGCTGGAACAGCACTGAAATCAAAAGAATATGCTTGTGAATCTCCTCCTGTTTCAAATACACCATCAAACAAAGTTTTGTCCCAGAATGTCTGGAAGTTAGAAGTGTCTGATTGCTTAGTGAAGAAGTTCTCTCTCCAGTTATCTTGTAGGTAAGTATAGTACTCTGCAGTTTTCCCAGACCATTTCAAGAAAGTCTCTGGTGCCTGACGAGTACTGAACAGCGGTGCAATAGTTGGTTGAACTAAACTGAAGTGTCCAGTTCTTAATTCAACATCATTCCACTGCTCTAAATAATGATGATCAGGAGCAATGTAATCTACTAAAGCAGCAGTTTCATCCATTCTATCTGATGTAGATACTTTCAGAGAAACTTTAGCCAAACCAGCTTGTAATGCTTGTCCATCAGCTGAATCGTAAACTGGGTTACAGTTAAAGAAGATTGCAGCGCCAACTAAACCATCGTTAACGTCTTTTACAAATGAACTCATGTCTTGGTCATTCCCTTGACGGAAATGAAGCGGTGCATTTACATTAATAGTAGCACCGTAATTACCTAGCATGGTATTAATACCATTCACCAACACCTGAACAACAGGGTCGTTTGAGCCAGAAACTACAAGGCCTGCGCCTCTATTCGTCCAAAGTTCATTAATGACTGCTGTTACATGAGCAACTTCGCCAGCATTTCCACCATTCACTTTTTCTTGTCCTGCTTTCGCGGCAATACCATTATAAATGGCAGCTACCAAAGGTCCCGCTTGTGAAGGTCTGATGCCTGTTCTATAATCTGCGTTAGCACCAGATAATGAAAGGTTAGACTCAAATTGGTAGTGTCTAGACATTTCACGGTGTTCCGCGTTAATTTTTCTTGTTCTTGAGTATTGCTTCGTGAATTCAATTGGTGAAATCCAAGTACCTAAGAAATCGGCACCTACACTCACAATTGTTTTCGCTTTGCTGAAATCGTATGATGGTACCATTGAAGTACCGAACGACCTTCTGTTTCCTTCAGAAATACCATAAGCCGAAGATGAATCGTAGCTTATGTGTTGTGCTGTTGGATACTTAGCAGAAAACTCGCTTATAGCTCTTTTAGTAGTAGGGCTCAAAACAGAATTACTAACAATTCTAATTTGACCTCCTTTAGCGGAAATTTCACCCAACTTGGCAGTTACTTCTTTATCTAAAGTATCCCAGTCAGTTTTTGCGCCAGCCTTTTTAGGCCCTACAAGTCTTTCTTTATCGTACAATGAAAGTACAGAAGCCTCTACTTGAGCATTAGTACCACCCTTTGTCATTGAAGAAAACTTGTTTCCTTCAATTTTAATCGGACGACCTTCTCTAGTTTTCACTACTATACTCACAGCGTCACCGCCATTTACATAGGTAGAAGCATAATAATTAGGAATAGACGGATCAACATCAACAGGCTTATTCAAATAAGGAATTGCTTTCCTTATTGGAGTTTCACAAGCTGCTAAAGAAGCCGCTGCGATACCAAAACCCATCAATTTTAAGAAGTCCCTTCTGTTACTGCTTCCTTCACCGTTTTCGTTGATAGGAAGGTATTCTGGAAATTCCTTCTCAGCATTTTTAACAAACGAAGGCTCGTTAGTTAACTGCTCTACCCCTTTCCAGTATGTTTTTTGATTTTCTTTCATTGTATATCAATCAGAAATCGAAATTCTATTCAATAAATTAATAGTGACATTTAGCACATTCCAAACCACCGATATCGGCTACTTTCATTGGTGTTTTTGAGGTTGCGTTATGCATCTCCACCAACTTATCGTAGTATCCGTTACCCTGCGTATTTACATCTGTATTTCTATGGCAGTCAATACACCAGCCCATTGTTAAAGGAGCAAACTGTTTAACAACCTCCATTTCTTGAACCTCACCATGACAAGTCTGGCAAGCAATCTCACCTACTGTTACGTGTTGTGAGTGGTTGAAATAAGCCAAATCAGGTAAGTTGTGAACACGCACCCACTCAATTGGCTTTCCGCTCTCTTGAGCTGCATATAATTTCTGAATCTCAGGTGAATCTGTCTTAATATCACTGTGGCAGTTCATACAGAT
>CAXBPM010000029.1:0-16628 GCA_963977345.1 uncultured Roseivirga sp. | reverse complement strand
ACCCGTACATTTGCATTCCATTTTTGAGACGTGATCTCAAAGATTAGAGGACGTGATCCTCGCTAAACTTTAAAAGTTAATGGCAGTAAAAATCAGATTGGCCCGTAGAGGTCGTAAGAAAAAAGCGATTTACGATGTAGTTATCGCAGACGCAAGAGCACCACGTGATGGTCGTTTTATTGAAAAAATTGGTATTTATAACCCAAACACAGACCCAGCTACTATCAAAATTGATAATGAGAAGGCGTTTAAGTGGGTTATGGATGGAGCACAGCCTACAGATACTGTAAAGGCAATGCTTTCTTACCGAGGAGTTCTTCTAAGAAAACACCTTCAAATTGGTGTGATCAAAGGAGCTGTTACTCAAGAAGAAGCTGATAAAAAATATCAAGCTTGGTTAGACGGTAAAGAATCTCAGATCACTGGTAAAGTGGAACAATTAGCAAAAGCAAAAGATGACGCTAAGAAAGCGAAGTTAGAAGCAGAAGCTAAAGTGAACACTGCTAGAGCTGAAGCTATTGCTGCTAGAAAAGCTGAGGCGGAAGCTGCTAATGCACCTGCTGTTGAAGAAGCTCCTGAAGAGGAAGCTGCTCCAGAAGCTAGCGCGGAAGTAGAAGTTGCTGAAGAGGCTCCAGTTGCTGAAGAAGCACCTGCTGCACCTGTAGCTGAAGAAGCTCCAGCTGTTGAAGAAGCACCTGCTGCTGAAGAGAAAAAAGAAGATTAATCTATTCGGTCATGACGGTTGAAGATTGTTACCAATTAGGGTATATCGTTAAACCGCACGGCTTAAAGGGTGAGGTTCAAGTCTTGTTAGACGTGGACTATCCTGAAGAATATAAAACATTGGAATCAGTTTTTGTCCAACAAGGGCAGCAACTGGTTCCTTTTTTTATTACAGCCGTCTCCTTAAATGGAGAAAGGGCCATTATGTCTTTTGAAGACACCAATTCTCTAGAACTAGCACAGACTTTAAAAGGTTGTGCGCTTTATTTGCCATTGTCTACTTTGCCTGAACGCGAGGAAGGAGATTTCTACTTCCATGAGCTTGTGGGTTTTGATTTAATCGATGCCAACACTGGTGATTCGGTGGGGGAGATAGAGAATGTGTTTGAGGCTGGGCCGCAGACATTGCTATCGATAAAGCATAAAAGCGCTAAGGAAGTACTTATTCCGCTGACGGATGAGTTGGTAAAGGAAATAGACAAAGAGAATAATCAAATTCATATGTTTATTCCCGAAGGCTTGGTGGATGTTTACTTAGAAGATTAATCATGAGGATCGACATCATCACATTGTTGCCGCGATTACTGGATAGTCCTTTTTCGCACTCTATTTTAAAAAGAGCGCAGGATAAAGGTCTGGTGGAAGTGGTGGTGCATGACTTGCGCGAATTCTCAACCAGCAAACAGCGTCAACTTGACGATTATGCTTATGGTGGAGGCGCTGGCATGGTAATGATGATTGAGCCGATTGATCTTTGCATTTCCAAACTAAAGGCTGAGCGGGACTATGATGAAGTCATTTACATGACTCCTGATGGTGAGCTGCTCAATCAAGGCATGGCGAATGAGCTTTCCTTAAAGGGGAATCTTATTTTACTGTGTGGTCATTATAAGGGAGTAGACGAAAGAGTGAGAGAGCATTTCATTACTAGAGAAATCAGTATTGGAGATTATGTGCTTTCTGGAGGTGAGTTAGCGGCAGCTGTGGTAGCAGATTCTATTATTAGATTGCTTCCTGGGGTACTGTCTGATGAAACCTCAGCTTTGACTGACTCTTTTCAGGATGATTTAGTGGCTCCGCCAGTCTATACACGACCTGCGGAGTACAAAGGAATGGAAGTGCCAGAAGTGCTTTTATCGGGTCATCAGGCCAAGATTGAAGAGTGGAGGTATGAACAATCCGTAGCGCGAACTAGGGCAAGGCGACCTGGAATGCTAGATGAATAAAAAATTATTAACAGCCTGCTTGTTACAAAAACATTTTCCATATATTTGCAGTCCGATTTTAGACGAGGCTGTTAGAGATAGAAATCATGAGTGATCTTATCAAATTTATAGAACAAGACAACAACGAAGTAAGAACTTCGATGCCACAGTTCAATCCAGGTGACACTATCAACGTGCACGTAAAGATTAAAGAAGGTGGTAAAGAAAGAATTCAGCAGTTCCAAGGAACTGTAATTCAGAGAAAAAATTCAGGCACAAACGGTGAGACTTTCACTGTAAGGAAAATTTCTAACGGGATTGGTGTTGAAAGAGTGTTCCCACTTCTTTCGCCAAATGTCGATAAAATCGAAGTGCTTAGAAAAGGTAAAGTAAGAAGAGCTAAATTATTCTACTTAAGAGGTAGACATGGTAAGGCTGCTAGAATTAAAGAGAAATTGGCTAAATAGTCATTCCTTTAAAAAGAATTTAAAACCTCCATTTGGAGGTTTTTTTATGCCCGAACTTTTTTCTGCGCCAATATGTCACTTTTTTAATTGAGGCGCATTTATTGTTCCTTTGCCCACCATAATAAGTATTCAAGGTGATTAAGTTTCATAAATATCAAGGTACAGGCAACGATTTCGTGATGATCGACAATCGTGATGGCGAATTCGATAAATCGGATCTTTCGCTGATAGCAATGTTGTGTGATCGTAGGTTTGGTATTGGGGCAGATGGTGTCATTCTTATTGAGAACCACCCTGAGCTCGACTTCGAAATGATCTACTACAATCCTGATGGGTCACAGAGTTTATGTGGCAACGGAAGCCGTTGTGCTGTGATGTTTGCCAGAAGCTTGGGTATTATTCAAGATGATACTGAGTTTTTGGCGATTGATGGGCCTCATGAAGCTTTTATAGCAGAAGGAGACGTTCATTTGCTAATGAATGATGTTGCTGAACACGAATTAATCGGAGACGATTTTTTGATTAACACGGGGTCTCCTCATTACATAAAGTATATCCCCAATGCACACGATATAGATGTAGTGCAAACGGGTAGGGATATTCGTTATTCAGATCGCTTTAAGGAGGAAGGGGTGAATGTCAATTTTATTGAAGAATGCCCTAACAACTCACTTGTCATTAGGACGTATGAGAGAGGGGTTGAAAACGAGACTTTGTCTTGTGGTACAGGTTGTACTGCTGCGGCATTGTCTTTTGCGCTTAAAGGTGCTGAATCTCCAATCAGGCTTAACGCTGTTGGTGGGGAGCTTCAAGTTTCTTTTAATCAAGAGGATAACATTTTTAAGGACATCTATTTGATAGGTCCTGCTGAAAAAGTATTTGAAGGAGTAATTGAGCTGTGAATATAAATCAAGCTTATGTTTACTTTTTCTAGACAAGAAATTAACTTTAGACCATATTAAAAATACAGTATGAGTTTTTTAACAAAGGGGCTGGCAAAGGTTTTTGGATCAAAGTCAGATCGCGATATAAAAGAGGTAAAACCTTATGTTGACCTGATCAACAAAGCGTATGCCGAATTGAGCAACATCTCTGATGAGGCTTTGAGGGGGAGGACCCACGAAATTAAAGGGAGGATTAAAGACTTCCTTAAAGAAATTGATAGCGAGCTTGAAGCACTTCATCATAGGATTGATAGTGAGGCAGGTCTCGAAATTGCTCAAAAGGAAAGCATCTTTGAGGAAATAGATAAGCTGGAAGAGAGACGCGATGAAGAACTTGAGAAAGTGCTTATGGACGTGCTTCCCGATGCCTTTGCTGTAGTAAAGGAAACGGCAAGAAGGTTAAAAGAAGTAGGTAAGCTTGAAGTGCAAGCCACTTTGCACGACAGGCAAATTGCGGCCATAGGGCCTCAAGTAGAAATTGTTGGCGATACGGCTATTTGGAAGAATAAGTGGTTAGCAGCAGGCACTGAGGTGACTTGGGAAATGCTTCACTACGATGTTCAGCTGATTGGTGGAATTGTATTGCACCAAGGTAAAATTGCTGAGATGGCTACTGGTGAGGGTAAAACCCTTGTGGCTACGCTACCAGCTTACCTGAATGCTTTGGCCGAAAGGGGCGTACACGTTATTACCGTGAACGATTACTTAGCAAAACGAGATTCAGAGTGGATGGCACCGCTATTCCAATTCCATGGTCTTACCATTGACTGTATTGACAAGCACCAGCCTAACTCTGAAGAAAGAAGACAAGCCTACCGTTCTGATATTACTTACGGAACCAATAATGAATTTGGCTTCGATTACCTGCGTGACAATATGGCCCGAGAAGCTAAAGAACTTGTGCAGCGCAAGCACCATTATGCCATGGTCGATGAAGTCGATTCAGTATTGATTGATGAGGCGAGAACTCCATTGATCATTTCTGGTCCTATTCCAAAAGGTGACGAACACGAGTTTCATGAATTAAAGCCACGTGTTACCAAATTGGTAGATGCACAAAAGAAGCTTTGTTCTCAGTATTTGAACGATGCTAAAAGATTAATCAAAGAAGGCAACGAAGACGAAGGTGGATTGGCTTTGTTTAGAGCTTTCCGTGGCCTTCCGAAGTATAAGCCATTGATTAAGTTCCTCAGTGAGACAGGAATGAAGATTGTGATGCAGAAGACGGAGAACTTCTATCTGCAAGACAATCAAAAGAATATGCCTAAGGCAGATGAACCGCTTTACTTTACTATTGATGAAAAGACAAACGCGGTAAACCTGACTGAAAAAGGAACGGACTTAATTACTGGAGAAGGAGAAGATCCAAGCTTCTTTATTATGACCGATATTGGCGAGGTAGTAGCCAGAATGGAGAAGGATGACACTTTAAGTGATGAGGATAAACTCAAACAAAAGGAAGAAGCCATTCAAGATTATTCTGTAAAAGGCCAAAGAATTCATACGGTAAACCAACTACTGAAAGCTTATACCATGTTTGAAAAGGATACGGAGTATATCCTTGAGGGTGGTAAGGTGAAAATTGTGGATGAGCAAACTGGTAGGGTAATGGACGGTCGTAGATATTCTGACGGACTCCACCAAGCCATTGAAGCAAAGGAAAATGTGAAGGTGGAAGACGCCACACAAACGTATGCTACCATTACTTTGCAGAACTACTTCAGAATGTACCACAAATTAGCGGGTATGACGGGTACTGCAGAAACCGAAGCAGGTGAATTCTGGGAAATCTATAAGTTGGATACGGTGGTAATTCCTACCAACCGACCAATTTCAAGAGATGATAGAGAAGATAAAGTATATAAAACGGTAAGAGAGAAATTTAATGCCGTAGTCGATGAGATTGTTGAGCTTACTTCCGAAGGAAGGCCAGTACTTGTAGGAACTACTTCTGTAGAAATCTCAGAAATTTTGAGCAGAATGCTTCATCTTAAAAAGATTGAGCACCAAGTTTTGAATGCGAAACAACACGCTAGAGAAGCCGATGTTGTGGCTGCTGCTGGTAGACCGGGTACAGTTACGATCGCTACAAACATGGCTGGTCGTGGAACGGATATTAAGCTGGCGCCAGAATCTAAGGCTGCTGGTGGTCTTGCCATTATTGGTACAGAAAGACACGAATCAAGACGTGTTGACCGTCAGTTGAGAGGTAGAGCGGGTCGTCAAGGCGATGCGGGCTCTTCTCAGTTCTTTGTTTCATTGGAAGACAACTTGATGAGACTTTTTGGCTCGGACAGGGTGGCCAAGCTAATGGATAGAATGGGCTTGAAGGATGGTGAAATGATTCAACATTCCATGATTTCTAAATCTATTGAAAGAGCACAACGTAAGGTTGAAGAAAACAACTTCGGCACTAGAAAGCGACTTTTGGAGTACGATGATATCATGAACCAACAACGTTCTGTAATCTACGAGCGAAGAAGGAATGCTTTGATGGGTGAGCGTTTGCAGTTAGACATCATGAACATGACGTATGATACCTGCGAAGACATCATCAACAATACAAAACCTACCAACGATTTTGATGGGTTTAAGCTGAGTTGCATTGGCACTTTGGGTATGGATACAAGAATTAATCTTGACCAATACACTCAATCAGATGTGAACACACTCATTAACGATCTCTATGAAGAGGTTTATGAAGACTACAACAAGAAGAACAAGTTGATAGCAGAAAAAACGCTGCCATTGATGAAGCATATTCAGCAGGAAAAAGGCGCTACAGTTGAGAATATCCTCCTTCCATTTATGGATGGGAAAAGACAAATTGGAGTAGCTGTAAACCTGAATAAAACTATAGAAACAGAAAACGCTGAGTTGATAAAAGCCATGGAGAAATCGATTACACTAGCTGTAATTGACCAAACATGGAAAGAGCATTTGCGCGACATGGACGACTTGAAACAGTCGGTACAGAATGCGGTTTATGAGCAGAAGGATCCTCTTTTGATTTATAAATTTGAAGCCTTCCAGTTGTTCAAGGCATTCCTTTCTAAAGTAAACGAAGAAACTATTTCGTTCCTTACTAAGGCTAATATCCCTCAACAAGCTCCAGATAGAGTGCAAGAGGCAAGAAGCCGAGGAGGTCAGCAAAAGCTAAATGAAAGCAAAGAAGAATCTAAATCTGCTTTGGCTGGAAGACAGGATACTAGAAACAGGCCTCCGGTTGAAAAAATCGCTCCTATTAAGTCTGAGAAGATTTATGGAAGAAATGACCGAGTAAATGTTCAGTACCAAGACGGAACGATCAAAAATGACGTTAAGTTTAAGCAAGTCGAAGAAGATATTCTAAGCAATAAATGCGTGGTTATTAATGAATAAGTTTGTTTCACATACACTGCTTTTGGCGGTCGTCCTGATGATGGTTGGTTGTACCAATCAAGCCATTCCTAAGAAGGATATGGAGGGAGATAATGTTGACTTAAGCTATTCGGATGATTTATCGAAGTATCGACCAACGGTTGAAACCAAATCAGATTTAATTGATACCATCCAAACGCTGAAGAATGAGGCCATAAGATCTTCTTATGAAATCTCAGGTAAGATGGATGCAGTGATGGATTCTATTATTGTTAGGAATGACAGCTTGGCAACGCTTTCTGGTTATACCATCATGGTTTATTCAGGAACAAATCAGGTTGAGGCAGGTAGGATCAGAAACCGTCTTTTTGATATTCTTCCAGCGATGGAAGCTCAAATTCAATATAAATTACCCACTTATTTTGTGAAGATTGGAGAGTTCTATCAGCAAATAGAAGCGCAACCACTTTATGAAAAAATAAGAAAGTATTACCCAGCTGCTACTGTTGTTCCAGAACAATTCAAACTTGAGAAATGAGTTTGCTGAATGAAGTAAAGAAATTGGCTTCTCAATATGCAGAAGACACAATCATTATCCGTAGGCATATTCATGCTAATCCTGAATTGTCTTTCAAGGAATTTGAAACCGCAAAATTCGTGGCCGCTGAGTTACGAAAATTAGGGATCGAACCTAAAGAGGGGGTTGCCGGAACGGGACTCACAGCGTTGATTGAAGGAAAGAATCCTACATCAAGGACTGTTGCTTTGCGTGGAGATATGGACGCTTTGCCGATTACAGAACTTAGTGATATCCCTTACAAATCAAAGAATGTAGGTGTAATGCATGCCTGCGGTCATGATGTACATACTTCATGCCTTTTAGGCGCTGCGCGAATTTTAGTTCAGCTTAAAGATCAATTTGAAGGAACGGTGAAACTTGTTTTTCAACCCGGAGAGGAAAAAAATCCTGGTGGTGCCTCTCTGATGATCAAAGATGGAGCCTTGGAGAACCCAAAACCTAACTCTATGTTTGGCCAGCATGTGATGCCCTACATTCCAACTGGAAAGGTTGGCTTTAGAGAAGGGCAGTACATGGCCAGTGCTGATGAAATATACCTTACGGTAAAAGGAAAGGGAGGCCATGCCGCACTTCCAGATAAGGTAATTGATCCAATTCTGATCGCCTCACATATCATTGTAGCACTTCAGCAAGTCGTAAGCAGAAATGCCGACCCTAAAAAACCAACCGTACTTTCTTTCGGTCAGATAGAAGGAGGTCATGCCCAGAATATTATTCCAGATGAAGTTAAAATCGGAGGGACTTTTAGGGCTTTGGACGAAGAGTGGCGTTTTGAAGCGCATAAAAAAATTAGAAGTATTGCTGAAGGACTTGCAGAGGCAATGGGAGGGAGTTGTGATGTGTTAGTTGATGTTGGATACCCTTTCTTAACGAATGACCCTACAACAACGCAATCGGCACGTGCCGCAGCGACTTCTTATCTAGGAGCGGAAAATATTGTCGATCTGGATTTATGGATGGGGGCAGAAGACTTTGCGTACTATTCGCATGTTGTTCCTTCTTGCTTCTACCGTTTAGGGACAGGGAATCCAGATAAGGGAACCACTTTGGGAGTTCACACTCCAAAATTTAATATAGACGAAGATGCGATTGAGCTTGGAATTGGTTTGATGGCTTGGATTGCCTTGAATCAACTTACCACTGCTCATAAGGCATAAAAAAAAAGCCTCATTTCTGAGGCTTTATATATTTCTATAAACTTAATTTCTTAAGCGTTCAATAGCTTTGCCATTGTAGCTCCAATATCAGCTGGAGAGTTTACTACAACAATACCGCACTCAGTCATAATTTTCATTTTAGCTTCTGCTGTATCTTCAGCTCCACCAATGATTGCACCAGCGTGGCCCATTCTTCTTCCTGGAGGCGCTGTTTGTCCAGCGATAAATCCTACAACAGGCTTTTTGTTACCAGTAGATTTGATGTACTCAGCAGCAAGGGCTTCGTAGTTACCACCAATTTCACCAATCATAACGATGGCATCCGTTTCTGGGTCGTTCATTAAAAGCTCTACAGCTTCTTTAGTCGGAGTGCCAATAATTGGGTCACCACCAATTCCAATTGCAGTAGAAATTCCTAAACCAGCTTTCACCAATTGGTCAGCCGCTTCGTAGGTTAAAGTACCAGATTTAGATACCAAACCGATTCTTCCCTTTTTGAAAATAAAGCCTGGCATGATACCTACTTTAGCTTCACCCGGAGTAATTACACCCGGACAGTTAGGGCCGATCAAAGTAACATTTCTGCTTTTGATATATTCTTTGGCCATTACCATGTCCTTTACAGGAATTCCTTCAGTAATAGCGATGATCACAGAGATTCCCGCGTCAGCAGCTTCCATAATGGCATCAGCAGCAAAAGCTGGTGGAACAAAAATAATGGAAACATCTGCACCTGTTGAAGCCACTGCATCTTCAACAGTATTAAAGACAGGCTTACCTAAGTGAAGTTGACCTCCTTTATTCGGAGTAACACCACCAACTACATTTGTACCATATTCAATCATTTGTTCAGCGTGGAAAGTACCTTCAGAACCGGTAAATCCTTGAACAATAATTTTAGAATCTTTATTAACTAAAACACTCATTACAGCGGGTTTAAATTTGTGGCAAAAATAGAACAATAAATGGCTAAGCCAAAGGATTAATTGGTGTAGATGTTCGGTTTAACCCAATCGCAAGGCTCACTCCGCTGGCCAAAAATTTTGTTAACCTTTTTTAACGAATTTTTATTCTGAATACTGAAACAATTTTCTTCCAATATCGGTATACCTACCCATAAGTGTTTTGATAGAAGAATTGAGAAACAATACTTATCAAGTAGAAATTTAATATAAGGTTGATTATACATAGTTAGTTTTTAGTATTTTAAGGTTGATTAAGAAAAAGAGCTCGAGGTTGGGGCTCTTTTCTTTTTTTAGGGCTTGGTGGAAAAGTGCATGTTTGAACCGAAGTGACTGACAGATAGCTCTATTAAAATGCTATCTTGGTTGGTCATCCAAAATAGAAAATGAGTACACCTGATTTTAAAGCCGCCAAAATTTTTGGGCTAATCACTGGCCCCCTTGTCTTTTTTCTAATCCTATCATTTTCCCCTGATCTTTGGATATCTCCTGACGCTTGGAAGGTGGTAGGTATTGCCGCTTGGATGATTATTTGGTGGATTACCGAAGCCGCCCCCATCCCTGTTACCGCCTTACTTCCCATCGTTTTGTTTCAGCTAACAGGCGTTTTCGATGCAAATGAAGCTACAGCGCCTTACGCAAACCCCATCATATTCTTGTTTATGGCAGGTTTTATTCTGGGCTTGGGAATGGAAAAACACAACCTTCATAAACGGATTGCCTTAAACCTAATTCGTTTCACAGGAACCAATCCAAATGGAATAATTTTGGGCTTTATGCTCACCACGGCCTTCCTTTCTATGTGGATTAGCAATACAGCCACAACGGTAATGATGCTCCCTATTGCGCTTTCTATCACCAGTTTGCTGAACCTAGACAACACGGAAGATAAAGGGAAAAAGAGATTTTCATTGGTACTCATGCTAGGCATTGCCTATGCTGCCAATATTGGTGGTACAGCAACCATAATTGGAACACCTCCCAATGTAGCTTGGGTAGGATTTATGAGTGAAATGATGAATTATGAAGTGAGCTTTGCCCAGTACTTAAAGGTGGGATTGCCTACATGCTTTATTATGCTCACCATCACTTATTTTTTATTGACCAGGGTACTTTTTCCTAGTCGCATTAAGAACCTAGCGGACTCTTCTCAAATTATTGATGACCAAATTAAATCACTGGGAAAGATTAGCCGTGCAGAGAAATTGGTGGCGCTCATATTTGTATCTACGGCTGTTGCATGGATCCTTAGAGGAAATTTAAATACTTGGTTTAATACCACATTGTTGAACGACACTTTGATAGGAATGATAGGAGCTATACTTATGTTTGCAACCCCTGTGAGTTTGAAAAGAGGCGAGTTTCTGTTGGATTGGCAATACACTAAAAAACTACCTTGGGGCATTCTGTTGCTTTTTGGTGGAGGTCTTACTTTGGCCAAAGCCATGGAAACTACTGAAATTGTTCAGATTGTGGGTGAGACGATAGCACAACAAGGGAATGTTAGTCGATTGTTATTGGTTTTGGGCTTAAGTGCCTTTATGCTATTTATGACTGAGATCATGAGCAATGTAGCCCTTACTGTAATTTTTGTTCCAGTAGTTTTGGGGATTTCGTTAAGCTTAAATATCAACCCAATGTACCTTTCGTTGCCAGTTACTTTGGCGGCAAGTTATGCCTTTATGATGCCCATTTCTACTCCACCAAATGCCATAGTGTTTTCTTCTGGAATGATTCCGATGAAGGAAATGATTAGGGCCGGGTTTATCCTGAATATTGTGGCTATTTTGCTTTTGGCTATTTTATCAGAAACCTTGATTCCTCTAGTGTATGGATAACATGAAAGAAAGTGCGGTAGTATTTAACAAGATTGTCGAAGAAAGAAGATCTGTACGGATTTATGACGACCAAGCTGATTTCGACCCAAATGCTGTTCAGAGAAGTATAGAAAGAGCGATACTTTCACCCAATAGTAGCAACATGCAACTTTGGGAGTTTTACAGGATTCGTTCTGAGGAAGCACGAGAGAAAGTCAGTTGGATGTGCATGAATCAGAAAGCTGCCAAAACGGCCAGGGAGTTGGTGGTATTTGTGGCTAGAAAGGACCTTTGGAGAACAAGACAAAGGGCTTTGGTAAAAGAAATGAAGCGCGTCTATGGTGAACCTAAAACCAAAGGAGCCAAAAGAGCACTTAACTATTATGAAAGCCTAATCCCTAAATATTACTACAACGATCCTTTTGGCGTTTGGGGCTTTATTAAGAAATGCATCTTCTTTTTTGTAGGCCTAAATAGGCCAATGGTAAGACACGGAAATGCCACTGATGTTCGCATCAGTGTTCATAAAAGTGCGGCCTTGGCTGCACAAACCTTTATGCTCAGCATGAAAGCTGAAGGTTATGATACTTGCCCAATGGAAGGGATGGATTCCATTCGTATCAAGAAATTTCTCAAACTTCCTCGCAAAGCAGAAGTAACTATGGCTATCGGCTGCGGCCCAGCAGCCGAAGGAGGTATTTATTCAGAGCGTTTTAGGATCCCTAATAATGAAGTCATTTTCGAAGTTTAGACTTTGATTTTTTTACCCTAGTGATTTTTTTGTTGATACTGGAATTTGATGTGAGCTAATCGCTTATATTTATTTCAAATTTTAAGCCCATGAAAATCACTAAGAAAATCATCTCGATCGTTTGTATCCTTATCCTCTCGGTTTGTCTTACCTCATGTGTTAAGATTATAGAGAAGTTTATTTTCAAAAAAGATGGAAGTGGCACATACTCCATGTCGATTGATATGAGTGAGGTGGCCGACATGTTGAAGTCGATCGGAGGAGGAGCCGATGAGGAAATAATTAAGGGAATGGACGAGCTGGAGGTTGAGTTTGAAGAAAAAATAGAAAGAATAGAGTCGATTTCTGGCGTGTCAAATGGTAGAAAAGACTTTGATAAAGAGAAGTTGAAGTATACTATTCTGTTTGATTTTGCTGATATGGATGCGTTAAACAGAGGAATGAGCGAGTCTTATCGCGATTCAACCGCAGTAGGACCAACGAAACAAACAGTCTTTTTTACTCAAAAAGGCAATTCTTTTGAAAGAACTGACATCAATGAAACAATCAATAATTTCAAAAAGGGACTTGAAATGGAAGGAGACGAAGAGTTTGACCTAGACATGGCCGCAATTATGTTTGGGGATGCTGCTTATGAACAAATCATAGAGTTTGACACTAAGATCAAGTCAGTTTCAAACGATGAATATGAGTTGTCGGAAGATAATAAAAGTGTAAGCTGGATATATAGACTTTTCCAGAAGGAAGATTATAATAAAAAACCAAGAGTTAAGATAGTGATCAGATAAACCGAAGTGGAACTCGGCTTATCTGATCAATTATTGTTTATTCTTATTCTTTAAAACCCAATTTTGCAACTGAACCTCCAGGGCCAGAAGCATAGGCAGCTTTGTTATCTTTGGTTACGCTTACGGAATAATATTTACCTTCCATTGGTGCATAACCTTCCATTCCTTCTCTAAAGTAATCGGAACTTTGTCTACCTACGGCCAAAACCAAATCATTAAAAATGGCAACGCCAGATCGGTAACCTTGTGGCTTTAAAGAAGCCATTACAGGAAACCATGATTTGCCTCGGTCTAAAGTATAAGCGCTATTGATTCGGGTAAGAGAATCTCCACGATAGTCACCACCAACCATTAGACCTTCGTTTTCATTTTTAAAGGCAATAGAGAATATCCCAGCAGTTGATTCACCAGATTGAAGGGGGGTAATGGTTTTCTCCCAAGTTTCTCCCATATCATAAGAATAGAAAAGGCTTGCTTCATCTCCGCCTAGGCCGATATAAACATCCGACTCTCCATTCGTAATGAGGCAAGTGCCACTGGCCGCAAAACCGCCTTGCCCATCTTTGGCAATGGGTCTTTGTTCGAAAGGAAGTTCTTGCCAAGTATCTCCGCCATCTTTGGTTTTCAGAATAAGCAATCGGCTGTCAACGGCATCGCCAAAAATGATTCCGTTTTGATCGTCCCAAAAATCCATGGCATCATAAAAAGTGCCCTCTTTCATAGAAAGGTATTTCTGTTGCCAGCTTTGACCGCCATCCGTGGTTTTATAGATAACAGCTGGTAATCCTGCGCTCAGCACAATGGCCGTATTGGCATCAAAACCTTGCACATCCCTGAAATCTAGCCCACGGACGTCAATAGTGTCTGTATCGGGGATACTCACGTCTTCCCAAGTTTCTCCACCGTTAATGGTTCGGAGTACTGTGCCTTTGGAACCACTGGCCCAAGCAACATTTTCAGTTACGGCATTGAGCCCTCGTAAGCTGGCCTTCGAGCCAGAGGTTTGGGCTTGCCAATATGGTGTTAGCGCTTTGCTTTCTTCTTCCTTTTTTTCTGAGCTTCCGCAGGAGAATAAAAAGAGAACGGGCAATAAGTAGATCAGTCTTTTCATGGTTTTTTCATTGCAGCCAAGTCTGGCTTTTCTTTCGAGGTATACACTGAAGAAGGTAATTCATCAAACACCATAATATCGGTCAATTGACGATCTCCTCGGTCTCCAGAAATTAAGATGTCTCCCATTTTCTGATAATTTTTAAACGGAACGTTGAAGCCTTGGCTAGTATCTGCAGCATTACGGTAATAAGCCCATTGTTTAACCAAATGGTCTGCCTGGTCTACCCATACCCAATAGCGGTTATTTGGGGTATTGCCCACACCTTCAAAAGTGAGTTCTAACTTATCTGACATTACGCCTTCGTTAGTAGCTTCCTCGCCTTTATATTTTAAAGTTACACCAGAGTCTTTCAACTTATAAGGCATTAGCAACCAGTAAGCGTCATTGATCCAAGCTCCTCTTCCTCTGCCAATAAGGTTGTTCAACGTGTCGGAGTCCGTAATTTCTCTTCCGTCAATAAATGCCTTTCCAGTATTGTCATTAATATTGATGAGGAAAGTGGTGTTGCGCATATCCACACGCACATCTCCTGTCCATTTGTCCCAAACCAAATTACGAGAGCCAAAGAAATTCCATGCGATATGGCGTGTGTTGTCCCATGCTTTACGGCCACCCATGGCTTCCATTACTTGGTCGGCCACTTCAATGGCTTTAGGGTCTGAACCTTCAACATTAAAGCCTTCGGCTGGAGGATTGCCGTATTCGGTTTCTTGAGTGGTACCTGAACCGCAGCTTTGTATTAAACAGACAAAGAAGAGCGAGAGAAATAATAAGGTCTTGGTTTTCATAAGGTTTCGATTTGTTAGCTAAGATAATGGCTTGCATTGAAAAACCATTACCGATGCTAATCTGTATGTAATGTGATTTACTAAAACTTCAACTTTGCGGTGATAGTGTTAGAAAATCATTTCGATTTTGTGGAGTGATTACCATAGTTTTTGCATTTGGATAAGCGTTTAAAAAAGTAGCTGAAAATTTACTTTTGGCTTTGTCGTTCCACTTGAACTCAAAGGCACTTAAGCCCTGAGTAGTTTCTTCTATAAAATCAATTTCTTGTTGTTGGGTTGTTCTCCAAAAGTAATTACTGAATTGGCCACGTTGAAAGTGTTGCGATTTTATTCTTTCGCTTACCAAGTAATTCTCCCATAATGCACCTACATCTTTTCTATTCTGCAAAGGCATAAAATTTCCTGATACAGCATTGAGAATGCCATTGTCATAGAAATATATCTTTCTTCCTTTTTTAATTTCATTACGCACATTTCTACTTAAGGCAGGAAGTGTAAATATCACAAAAGCCATTTCGAGTAGCGTGACGTATTTTTCTACTGTTTTATTATCTGCTGACACTAAGCGGCCGATTTCTGTAATACTTACTTCGCTACCCACTTGGAGCGCAAGTGCTCGAACAATTTTCTGTAGCAGTTGAGGCTTATTTATTTTGTCTAAAGTGAAGAGGTCTTTATACAAATAGCTTTCTGCTAAAAGTTTAAGGTGCTCCATTGCGTCAGTTGGGTTTGTTATGATTTCAGGATAGGAACCATAGATTAACCGTTGCTCTGTTTGACGGCTTTCTGTTAAGAAGTCTGAATTGCTTACAAGTTCTTGGTAAGCCAAGGGTAATAGAAGCATTTCATACTTTCTCCCCGTTAAAGGCTCATTAATATGATTGGCCAACTCAAAAGATGAAGAGCCAGTAGCGATCACTTGAACATCTTTAACTCTATCGACAACAATTTTAATAAGTACGCCTATGTTCGATATTCTCTGCGCCTCATCAATAAATAGGATCTTTTTTTCTCCGATCAGTGCTTGAAGCATATTTAGATTTGGAGAAGCTAAAAGAGACCTTGTGTCTGCGTCATCTCCATTAAGTCTCAATATTTTGTTAGAAGCCTCCTTTTTCAAGAGTAATTCAACAAATGTGGTTTTACCTACTTGTCTGGGACCATAAATAATGAGTGCTTTCCCTTTAAAGAGCCGGTCTTTAGCATAGTCGAGCTGATACCTATTGATCATATTCTTGGATTTGATTCCAAAATAAACATAATAATTTTGGAATCAAATCCGAAATAAACATAATATTTTTGGATTACGTAGTGCCGGCCTTAGTCGCTTCCCTTTAGAACTCACAACTCATCCGCCCAATTCTACGGTTCAGTAAGACTAATTTCAATTAGCAGACGATACGCTGCACATTTGAGCTAACAACGAGCCCACAGCTCTAAAACTCAAAAACAACAACAATGCAACGTTTCAAATTCATTCTTTTAGCGCTTCTCTCTTCAATGGGAGTTAGTGCGCAAACTGTTATTTCAGGAAAAGTAACAGACAGTCAAGGAATAGCCATCCCTTTTGCCAATGTGTACATCAAGGATTCATTTGATGGTGCAAACTCTAAAAATGATGGTTCCTTCAGCTTCCAAACAAGCGAAACAGGCCTACGAACCCTAATGGTCAGTTTTATTGGTTTTAAAACTTTCGAAAGAACGATTGAATTGAACGGTCAACCAATTCATGTGGAAGTAATTTTAGAGGAGCAAATCAATAAAATTGATGGTGTAACGATTACTGCGGGAGCATTTGAAGCCAGCGATATAAAGAAGGTGACGGTATTGAAGCCACTTGACATTGTAACCACCGCCAGTGCGGCCGGTGATATCATGGGCGCAATAAACACTTTGCCTGGTACAGCCACCGTTGGTGAGTCGGGGAGGTTGTTTGTCCGTGGAGGAGAAGGCTACGAAACCAAGGTTTTTA
>CAXBPM010000028.1:0-16799 GCA_963977345.1 uncultured Roseivirga sp. | reverse complement strand
CAAATCCTCCTCAAAGGATCCCAAAACAGTTCTACCGCCTTGAATAAAGACCATTCCCGGAGGGTTAGGTAAATTTTTTGTATCGAATGGGGTAAAACTAAGGGTGTCTTTTGAGTTACCATAAGCCATACCAGTTGTAGAACTCACTCCTCCTTTGTTTTTATTAAAAAGGAAGCAAGAAGATAATAATGAGGAAGACAGTAAAATGAATACCGAAACCTTCAAAAACCCAGCTGTATTTTTCATGTTAGTGTTTTTATTCAGACCTTTTAGGTGAATTAAGGGGGCTAATATACACTTATCCCTTATGTTTAACAAAGGTGTAATTCACTCATTGTTATGCCTAAACGCTACTTCTAATTACATATTTTACAATTCGCTATCAAAATGCGGGATTGAAAATAATAGGATAGGAAAAAAGAGACACGATATTTAATCATTAATTCACCCGAAGAGGGTTATTGTTGAGCCATTTGTTTTCTGATCGGCCTTATTTTATGGTTAATCCGACTATTAAACCTTTCAGTAAATTGATTGCAGAGGTATTGAATAAATACATTTGCTTTAGGTTATGAAAAAGAATCAGCTGTATTGGTTGCTCCAAATTGGAGGTTGGGGCGGACTCCATATTACCAGCTTTCTGGCCATTGCTTTTATTTTGCCTTTCTGGGCCTCTGTCATATCTTCTTTGGTAAGTGTTCTTTGCGCCATTCTTATTAGCCATTTGTATAGACTTTATGCGAAAAAGAGAAAGTGGAAGGACTTAAAAATTGTCAAACTTATTCCTCGAGTTTTTTTTAGTAGTATTCTTCAAGGTGGTCTCTTGGCCATTCTTACCTTTTTAGTTGCCATTGGCTCTGTTGTGCTATTAATCAAACTAGACCCTAATTTAATGGATCATTTTACTGGGCTTTCTAAAATGGAAGGGGTTGATGAAGCCACGCTTGAAAAATTAAGAGAAGTAAATCGTGGCATATTTACGCCTAGCACATTGATCATAATGGCTATGAGCTTTATTGGAAGCTATTCGGTTTACTTTATCAGTTGGTCTTCCATCTATTTTGCATACCAGTTTCTTCAGAAAAACAGAGAAGTAGAAATTGAAAAATGGAAGCTTCAAGCTACCGTGAAAGATGCTGAACTCAGTGCCTTGAAGTCTCAGATTAACCCGCACTTTATATTTAATAGCCTTAACAATATTCGATCTTTGGTGGTAGAAGATGCGGAAAAAGCAAGAGACTCAATCACTCATCTGTCAGACCTTTTAAGGTTTTCCATTCAATTTGATCATTATGAAAAAGTGAGCCTTGAGAAGGAAATGGAGGTTGTAGCCCATTATTTAAACCTTGAGTCTATTCAGTTAGAAGACCGACTTAGGTACCAGTTTTTAATTGATAGTGAGACTAAAGAGTTTGTTGTTCCGCCAATGATTATTCAAACCTTAGTGGAAAACGCGATAAAACACTGTATCAACAATTTACCAGAAGGGGGCGAAATTATTGTTGAATCGAAATTGACAGCTGGCTTCCTCAGTATTTTTGTGAAAAATACTGGGCAACTAAAAGGGCCAAACGGGGTAAAAAGAAAAGGAATCGGAATTGGGAATGCTCGTGAGCGACTGCGCTTACTTTACGGAGAAAAGGCTGCGCTTAGCGTTGAAAATATGAATGAGCACATGGTATGTGCTACTGTGAAAATCCCCTTAAATTAGAAACACAAAATTAAGCCATATGAAAACTTTAGTAATAGACGATTCAAGACTTGCCAGAAACGAATTAAAAAGGCTGCTCAAGGAGTTTGACAATGTTCAGGTTGTTGGAGAAGCGGCAAGTGTAGATGAGGCGATTGAAAAAATCACCGAACTAAAGCCAGACTTGATTTTTTTAGACATTCAAATGCCAGTTAAAACGGGCTTTGATTTACTTGAAGAACTTGAAATTGTGCCTGAAGTAATCTTTTCAACAGCTTATGACGAATACGCACTAAAGGCTTTTGAATACAATGCGCTTGATTATTTGGTAAAACCTGTTCAAAAAGACCGTTTGGCAGGAGCCATTGCTAAGGTGATTGAAAAGGTGGAGAAAAAGGAACGTGAAAAAGAAAACGGAAGCGATAAGCTTACCATTCACGATCAGGTTTTTGTAAAGGATGGAGAGAAATGCTGGTTTGTTCAGTTGGCAGATATCCGTCTTTTCGAAGTAAGCGGAAACTACACCACAGTGTATTTCGATAAATCGAAACCTATGATCACACGAACGTTGAATTACCTGGAATCGAGATTAGACGATAAAACGTTCTTTAGGGCAAACCGCCAACAGATCATAAACCTAAAGTGGATTGAAAGAATTGAGCCTTGGTTTAGCGGTAGCTTAAGAATCTATATGAAGGGTGGCGAAGAGATTGATGTTTCACGTAGACAAACCCTTAAATTTAAAGATATTATGAGCTTCTAGTTTTAAGCTACAATTAGAAAAAAGCACTCCAAAATTCAATTTTGGAGTGCTTTTCCTTTTCAGGTTATGCCGTCATATTTTGTAAAACCTCAATTGCTTCCCCAATCGAAAGCACCTCGTCAACCCTTAAAATCAAACGAGTTTTGTGTTCTTTCATGTGGCAGCTTTTTGGATGCGACTGAACATAAGCGATTACTTTTCCGAAGGCCGGTGATTGGAAATAGCGCTCATTGTCAGATGGCAAGAAGTAGCATTTCATCGACTCGTTTTTGATTACCACTTTTTCAAAACCAAGATTTTCAGCCAACCAACGAAGCCTCACCGTTTCCATCAAATCTAAAACAGGCACAGGAATAGGCCCAAAACGGTCTTTTATACTGGTAGTGAATTTGGCTAAGCCTTCTTCATTCTTGATGTTATCGATTTTAGAATAAAGACCAAGTCGCTCCGAAATATTGGAGACGTAGGTTTCCGGAATTAGAATTTCTAAATCGGTTTCAATCGAAGTATCCACCTTCACCGCTTCGGCTGCTTCTTTCACCAAATCCTTGTAGAAGAGGTCTTTGAATTCGGTTTCCTTCAATTCTTGAACAGCTTCGTCCAGAATTTTATGGTACATCTCAAAACCTAAATCGGTAATGAAACCTGTTTGTTCGGCTCCTAACAAATTACCCGCTCCACGAATATCTAAATCACGCATGGCTACTTTAAAGCCATCACCTAAATCAGAGAATTCTTCCAAAGCACTCAAACGTTTTCTGGAATCGGAACTAAGCCCGATAGACGGAGGAGTTAATAAGTAGCAGAAGGCTTTTCGGTTAGATCGGCCCACTCGCCCACGCATTTGGTGCAAATCGGAAAGCCCAAACATGTGCGCGTGATTAATGATAATGGTATTTGCGTTCGGAATATCTAGGCCAGACTCAATGATGTTGGTAGAAATCAGCACATCATATTCACCTTCGATAAACTTCATCATGCGCTTTTCTAGCACACTTCCTTCCATTTGGCCATGGGCTACGCCAATTCGGGCATCGGGCACAAGCTTCAGGATAATATTTCCTACCTGAACAATGTCTTTGATTCGGTTGTGCACAAAGAAAACTTGTCCACCTCGTCTTAGCTCAAAACTGATCGCATCGCGAATAATGGTTTCGTCAAAAGAGTGAATTTCCGTAGTAACTGGCTGGCGATTTGGAGGAGGCGTAGCGATTACGCTCAAATCCCTCGCACCCATTAACGAGAAGTGCAAAGTTCTTGGAATTGGTGTGGCAGTAAGTGTTAGCACATCTACATCCAGTTTAAATTCCTTGAGTTTTTCTTTAACTCGCACTCCAAATTTTTGCTCTTCATCAATAACGAGAAGCCCAAGGTCTTTGAATTCCACATCCTTATTTACAATTCTGTGTGTGCCGATAAGGATCTCGGTTTTGCCTTCTTTCACCCGTTGAAGGGTTTCTTTAATTTCTTTACTGGTTTTAAATCGATTGATGTATTCCACATTCACCGGAAAGTTTTCCAGCCTTTCTGCAAAAGTACGGTAGTGCTGCATGGCTAAAATGGTGGTGGGTACTAAAATCGCTACCTGTTTTCCGTTGGCGCAAGCCTTGAAAGCTGCACGAATGGCCACTTCCGTTTTTCCAAAACCTACATCGCCACAAACCAATCTGTCCATTGGGTGGGCCAATTCCATATCAGCTTTAACGTCTTCGGTGGCCTTGGCTTGGTCTGGAGTATCTTCATAAATAAAAGACGATTCCAATTCGGCCTGCATAAAGCCATCGGGCTCAAAAGCAAAACCGCTGGCGCCTTTCCTTTTGGCGTAAAGTGCAATCAGGTCTTTGGCAATGTCTTTTACCTTCTTCTTGACTTTAGATTTCTTGGTTTCCCATTCAGGAGAACCCAATTTACTCATGGTAGGCGGAGCGCCTTCTTTACCAGAATATTTTGAAATTTTATGAAGGGCGTGGAGACTTACATAAAGCAAATCGTCATCGCGATACACCAAACGGATGGACTCTTGCTTGTTTCCATTTACTTCCACTTTTTCCATTCCCGCAAAACGCCCCACGCCATAATCGATGTGGGTAACGTAATCGCCTGGATGCAAAGAGTGCAGTTCTTTGAGCGTTAAAGCCTTTGATTTACTGTGTTGTGTTCGGCTTTTGTATTTGTGAAATCTATCGAAAAGCTGATGATCTGTATAGCAGAGCATCTGGAGTGTTTTGTCGATAAACCCTTGTCTGAGGCCAATATTGAGGGGTTGAATCTTGATGATGGGATTCAACTCAGTAAATATTTTTTCTAGTCGCCCGATTTGAGTGTCAGATTCCGCACAGATTAAAAGCGTATGACTCTTCATTTGCCAACCCGCAAGGTTATCAGCTATGAGGTCGAAATTTTTGTTGAAGGATTGCTGCACTTCGGCATCAAACCTAAATTCGAAACCAGATTTTTTGGTAAAGCGATTTCCAAATTCGATTTGGGCCAAACTCTCGATTCCCTTTTTAAAGGACTTTTGAGTTTCGAAAAGCGCATCTGGGCTGAGTACTATTTGCGCATCAGTCACTGAAAGCACTTCGTCAAAATTAGCCGAAGCCTTTTCGAAGTATTTTTCGATTGTGTCTAAGGTTTGTTGATAATCCTTAAACCAGATTTTGGTGTTGTTTGGAATAAAATCCAAAAACGATTGTCTTACTTCTTGCAACAATCGGGTTTGAATATTCGGAATGATGTTAATGTGTTTTACACTTTCCTGACTAAGCTGAGAAACGGGATCGAAAGTTCTAATGCTTTCTACCTCGTTACCAAAAAGCTCAATTCTGTAAGGTAAATCGTGGGCGTAAGAATAGACATCTACTATACCACCACGCACCGAAAATTGGCCTGCTTCGTATACAAAGTCTGTTTTCTCGAAATCGTAAGTCATCAACAGTTCTGCCAAAAACTCAACATCAATTTCTTCTCCCACTTTAGTTGAAAAAGTATTGGTGGCCAAGGCCTTTTTGTTGATTACCTTTTCAGTAAGTGCCTCGGGATAGGTAATAATGATTTCGCCTGTGGACGCTTTATTGTTAATCCTGTTCAGGATTTCGGCACGCATAAGAATATTCGCGTTCTCCGTTTCGTCAAACTGGTAAGGCCTTTTGTAAGAAGTAGGGAAAAGCAAAACTTCTTTTTCGCCTACCAGGTTTTGCATGTCGTTATGAAAATAAGCAGCTTCTTCTTTGTCGTGCATTACAAAAAGGGAAGTTTGCTTATTGTGTTGATATACGGCAGCCGCCACAACAGCATCCAAACTACCCACCAATCCCTTAAGCTGAATACTATTTCCCTCATTGGGCTTGATTCGCTCGGCAATGGTTTGAATGATAGGGTCTTCCCTATAAATCTTTATGAAGTCTTTTACTTTCAAGGCTTTTGTTAAAAAGAGGGGCAAATGTAAATAATTCTGAAGCCATTAGTGGCAAAACAGCGTAATCAATGGTTAAATTAACCGACATTTAACCCAACTCTTTAATTGCTTTTATTGTTAGCGCATTTGTAGTGAAAAAAGAAAAAGTTAGAATCGGCTTGAGGCGCGAAGCCTTTAATAAAATGGAGCAGATGCACCCGCATCAAATTATGCTCTATGTTGCCTTGATCGGAAGTTCGGTCCTTTTCCTCTTTTTGGTGGTCGCTTTTACCGCAAGCCAACCTGCGAGTAGTGATTTCCTTAAAATTGAATTCCCTAAATATTTTGTGGTCAGCACTGTATTGATGCTTCTTTCTAGTTTTTCGGTGTCCAAAATTATTCCCGCTTATGAAAAAGATGAACTGGAAGAGGTGAAGAAATGGTTGGGGATCACTTTTTTGCTAGGTACGGCTTTTGCTGCTTCGCAGTTTTTAGGCTGGCGCGAACTTCAAGAAAATCAGATTTTATTTGGCGGTAGGCGTTCTGGCGCTTATCTCTATGTAATTACTGGCTTACACGTAATACATGTGTTGGCTATTTTAATTTACGCGGTTCGATTGCTATTGAAGTGTAATAAGGTTTCGCTTGATGCCGTGCAAAGCTTGATCTACTGCACCAACCCCTACCAAAAAATCAGGTTCAAAATGCTCACAGACTTCTGGCATTTTGTAGATGTGCTTTGGCTGCTGCTCTTCTTCTATTTGCTGTTTAGCTTTTAAAAAGAAGAAGGCCACAACGTAGTTGCAGCCTTCAAATTGACCTGCTATATGTTTCTGACTTTTGGGCTTAGTTAAAATTAATCTGCTTAATGTTGGCGTATTTCACGTATGTGGCCTTTCCGCTTGAATTGAAAACCAAAACGCCTTCATTTTCATCGCTTACATCTCTACCCGAACCAAGGGTTAATTCTTTACCATTTTTCAACACAATTCTTGCGTTATCGTAATTTCTTGGGCTGAAGGATTTGATATTTTCAATTGGAATAAAGTATTCAATGTCATCGTCTTCCCCTTGAATTATCTCGAAGTTGTATTCTTCATCTAGATCAAAAATGATCTCACCTGAAAGGGTTTCTCCTTTGGTAGTTTCTACGGTTCCAGAGATTTTTTTCACTTCGTAGGCTGAATATGCTTTTCCAGAATTGGGTGCATTTGTGAATTCAACACGCTTAAATTCTTTCCATGGAATATCTACTCTACCGAAATCGGTACTCACGATTATTCCACCATTCGAATTGTCTACATCATTCGATCCTCTCAAGTAAAGCTCTCTTCCTGATTTGGTTACCACATTACTTCCGGAACGATCTCTTTCGATGGACTTAATATTACCAAATTCGATTTTCATGTCTCCATCGCGGGTATCGCCATCGAGTACATTTGTGCTAAAGCGCTCATCGTGGTCCCATTGAACAAACCCAGTGATTGAACCCCCGTAATATTCAACAGTTCCGTAAAGCGCATCGCCAATTCTGCTGGTGAGTTTGCTTGGCGTATCCATAAACTCTATGGTTTCAATTCTGCTCCAGTTGAATTTCATGCTTCCCAATTCTTGATCAAGAATGGTGATTGTTCCGCCCATATCGTCTGAACCATCTTTTACAAAAATTCTATCTCCATTTCGAAGCGTTAGTTCTACTTCGGAACGTCTGTTAATGTCAATTTTAGAAATGTTGCCAAATTCAGTTCTGAATTCGTGTGTGGTTTCCCAACTGTTATTGCCCCAACTAATATTGAAGCTTCCCCAGCTACTGTTTCTTCTTCTTTGTTCGTCCCTTAAGTCGTTTTTTTCTTCTCTCGTCAGGTGACGATAATTATCATTTTCCTCCTTATCGCCATTAAAATGATCCGTCCAAAAGCCTTCACCGCGATCGCCCCAGCGCATTTGACCTGTGTAGCTCTTGCCATCAATGGTAGTAAGTTTTCCGTAGATGAATCCTTCATCTTGTGCATTGGCCGAAATAAATGGGGCTGCAATGAGCCCGAGAAAAAGGGCAGATTTTGAAATAATTGATTTAATCATGGTTGTGTTGTTTGAGTTTGATTCTTTTGACGAATCAAAGATGCAGAATGACACTTTACCAAGAAATACGGATTGGCTCTACCTAGTTATTCTTTAACCGAAACGGGAGGAGACCCTACTGAACTGGAATTGATTATTGAAAACTAAGGGGTGGTTTTCTAGAAGAGAGGTTCTTCTCGTTCTGCTAGTACTATTTTAATTGTCTAACCAGTGCTTGAAGAGCGGTGTCTTTTCCGAACTCACTACAATGTCTTCATCAATTTCTGGGCTAAGGCTCAATTTTACTCTGCCTTTGAAGTAAGGGTGAATGTCACTAACGGCATCGAAATGCACTAAAAATTTGCGGTTTACCCTGAAGAACTGTTTAGGGTTGAGCATTTGATCTACTTCTTCCAGCGTGTTATCGATGATGTACTTTTGCTTTTCAAAAGTCACAATATAAGTAAGCTTGTCGTGGGTATAGAAATAGGCGATTTTTTCTGTAGGAATAGCACGAATTCGCTGGCCAATTTTGGTGAGGAACCGTGATTTATATTCTTTGTTCTGTTCGTTAATCAGTGCTTTGATTTGGCTAAGGTCGAAGACTGGAGAAGTGGAAATGGCGGGTTGTTCTTCAATTTTTTCTAGCGCAGCGGCCAACTTTTCGCGTTGAATTGGTTTGAGTAAGTAATCCACACTATTTACTTCAAATGCTTTGATCGCATATTGATTATAGGCTGTTGTAAAGATTACTTTACATTTTGGTTTATGTTGCTCAAAAATCTCAAAGCTCGTTCCGTCAAGCAACTGAATGTCGCTGACAATGAAGTTGGGAGGCTCATTATTTTCGAACCAAAGCAAACCGGCCTCTACTGACCTGATGGTGCCTACGATTTCGAGTTCCGGTTTGAGTTCTTTCAGCAGTTCAATTAACCTTTCCGATGCCAGCCTTTCGTCTTCAATAATCAGTACTTTCATTCGCTTAGCTTTTAAGATTAAATTTCAGAAATATTGATGAGAGGAACACGCACGATGAACGAGTTTGGGTTCTTAATCACCTCAACCTGCCTTTTCGTAAAGTAGGAATACCTACGTTTAATGTTTTCTAAACCCGTTTGCCCGCTGTTCGGTAATTCAACTTTCTTTTCCTGCAGGTTATTTTTTACTGAGATATAGCCGTTCTGACTTTCAACATGAATTTTTAGTGGGCGTAGTTCCGAAACTGTATTGTGCTTAATGGCATTCTCAATGAGCATTTGCAGGGTGAGAGGAGGTAAGTATAAAGCTTCGTCTTTTTTATCTATGGCCATGCTCAGCTGTATGGTGTCTTCGAACCGAATTTCTAACAAATACATATAGGCGCTAATAAAACTGAGCTCCTGTTTCAACTCCACCAATTCTTCGGAACTGCTTTGAAGAATGATGCGATAAACTTCCGCAAATTTTTCTAAGTAGGCCTGCGATTGCTTTTGGTCTTTAGAAATCAGCGAAGAAAGAATGTTGAGGTTGTTGAAAAGGAAATGCGGGTCTAAGTGATTTTTTAAAGCGTTAAGCTCTGCTTTGATCGATTCTTTCTGAAATTCTTCCGAAGCCAGTTGAGCGTTTTTCCAGCGTTTCAAAAACTGAATTCCAAAATTGATTGAAATGATGGGCAGAAGAATCAAAATGGATAATGCGTTGATGGTCGCAATTTGACTTCCAACGGGAGGGTCTTCTGTGAGGGTAATCTTGAAGAGAAAATAACTTAGGTTGATGATAATTAAAGAAACCAATACCCCGATACTTAACTGAGAGTAAAAGCGCTTATTACCATGGGTTAACCAGGGAAGTCTTTTGTCCAACGCTATGGTTAAGGTGCGATTGGCCAATAGGACCAATAACAAAACCGCAACAATGAGCCCTGCAGTCAGGTAAAGTTCGCGGGGAGCTGAAGTGGCATAGAGAAAAACAAAAACGCCCACCACCAAACTGATGGCAATACTGTTTTGGATGATTTGACTACGACTGAATTTCAATGTGTTTTACTCAATCAAAGATGATTTCGTCAATTTGTGACCAACGTATATAAGTTGGTTTAGCGTCTTTCGAAGTAAATATAAGCACTCCATCATTGTCTTCTGACACATCGCGACTTTCACCCAGTAATAGCTCTTTGCCATTTCTCAGAATGACCATTGAGTAACTGTAATTCTTAGGAATGATGTTTTTGATATTTCGGAAAGGGATTTTGTAAACCACCCGGTCATCTTGCCCATCTAAAGTTTCATATTCCCAAGCCTCGTCTAAGTCATAGGCAATAAGACCGCTAATCTTTTCGCCATCTCTGTTAATCACAGTTCCTCGCAATCCAGTGGAGGATGGGAATTCACTATAGGAAGGTCCTTGATTCTTGCTTTCCATAATTTCCAGCTCTTCGAAATCGCGCCATGACACTATGATTTGCCCAATTTCTTGGTCGTTAATGACAATACCGGAGTTTTCGCTGTTCACATCATTCGAGCCCGTCAAGTAGAATTCTCTTCCGGATTTCAGGGTTACATCTACCCCATTTCGGTTTTTAACAATTTTCGTAATCGACCTGAACGGAATGTTTTTATCACCATCACGGTCTTCTCCATTCAGAATGTCTTCTAAAAAACGTTCATTGTGGTTGTTTTCGCTTGTGCCTTGATCCCACTGAATGGTACCTTCAAAAACGCCTCTTCTGCCGGCTTTTACTTTTCCATAAATGGCTTCGCCAAAGAGTGATTTCGGCTTTTTCCCACTTTCTAAAAACTCAACCTTTTCTATTCTCACCCAGTCAAGTTTTACAATGCCTAATTCTTCATCGTACACACTCACGCTAGCACCTACATCTGAAAAACCACTACCACTCACTTCTACGATTACACCATTTTTTAACGCCACTTGCGCCCGACTTCTTCCCGTAGGTTTAATGCTTTTGATATCGCCAAAGCGGGAATCGAATTGGTGAGCCGTGCGGCTGTATTTGTCGTCCCAAATGCTCAATACACCAAGGTCAATGCCTAACCATGAGCTTCCGCCTTCTTGATCTGAAATCTGTTGTATTTCTTTTTTTGAAAGGAATTTTAAAAAATCGCTTGAGGTTTTTTGCGCATTAAAAAGGTCGACCCAATAGGCCTCATCGCCCCCCCAGCGCAAAGCGCCTTGGTATTTGTCGCCATTAATGGTGGTTACTTTTCCGTAGAGGTAAATGTTCTTATCCTGCGACTTCGCTTCAGAAACAATAATCAACAAGCCCACCGCAATGCCAATGCAAAGCATCAACTTTCTCACCCTTCTCTCAACGCCATGTTGCAGACTACCCATGCAACAAACGTAATTTGAATTGTTGGTAGAAAAAACGTTTCCAGACTGTACTAGCATATTCAAACCCTGAATCGGGAAAAGCACCACTTCAAATAATTTCTATCCCGGAAAAGCAGAAGCGTCAATGCCGGGTACTAAGCGAATCGCATTCTTGTAATAGATCTTTTTCAGCACTTCATCAGACAAACCAAGGCCGTACATTTTCCAATAGGCATGGTACTTTTTGTAGTAGGGAAAATACTCATCTTGAGTTTCCAGCACTCTAAAATAGGTGGCGTATTCCTCAGGGTTGTAAGCATCTTTTCCAAACAGCACACGGTCTTGGTATTTGGTTAGGAAGGTATTTGCTGCACGAGGCTGGCGACCCAACTCAGCGATTACCGCTCCGATTTCTACATTCATATTTGGCATTTCGTCCAGGAGTTTCCCTAAATGGGCTAAGTCGTTTCCATACCAACCTAAGTGCGCTGCAATGAACTGCGTATTCTTATGCTTTTTGAAAACGTTGTGTTGTTCTTTAATTAGTGTTTCCCAAGGCTCAGGATCATTGTTTTCTCTCTTTCTGCCAGGGTGTGTTTTCAACTCCAACCACCTTTCATTTTCAGCATCAAAGGGTTCCCAAAATTGTTTTGGATCTGCGGTATGGATGAGTACTGGAATGCCGAGTTCTCCACATTTCGCCCATATCGGATCAAGCCTTGGATCGTCAACCGCCACGCGGTTTCCGTCAATATCTTTTACTGAAAAGCCCAAGCTTTTGAATATTTTCAAACCACGGGCTCCGGCATTGTAATCTTGCTCTAGTAGCGCGGCAGCCTTTTCACCCCAACCCTTCTCACCCACCTTATCGAAGGTTACATTCGCAAAAACAATAAAGCGCTTGGGTTGATTGGCCTTGATGTTTTTTGTAGCATCTGCTATTGATTGGCCACTTCCGCCACTCAGGTTCACCATCAGCCCCATGTTGATTCCGTCCATTTCAGCAGCCAGCGCACCTAAATCTTGTTGGCCCATTCGTCTTTGATGACTGTGGATATCGATAAAGGGAAATTTAGATCGAGTTAATGGATGCTCAGGAACAACGAGTGTTGATGGGGGATTATATTCTTCGAAGCTTACAGTTTGGGCGGCTATTGTTGTCCCGAAAAATAGGCCTATGGAGCAGGCAATCAATTTGATTTTCATGGCTTAAGATAGTTTTTAGCTTAATCGAAGTAGAATATTAAAGGTTTTGTGCTTGTGATCAAAATCTAAGCAAGTGCTTAAGATAGAATGATTCACCTTTTTCTAAACCAAGAAATGATTTTGACGGTAAGAAAGAAGGCGAGTTTTTCAATTAATTTGAAGGGAATAAATAGATTGAATCATGGAGATTTCATTAAAAGGCATGGTAATATTGGTCACAGGTGGCTCTAGGGGCATTGGCCGGGCGTTTTCCAAACAGCTTTCAGACTCTGGCGCTGCAGTGGCGGTTCATTATAATTCAAATAAAGAACAAGCACAATCCATTCTGAAGGAGTTAAACCCAGCCTGTAAGCTTTTTCAGGCCGACCTTTCAAATGCATCGGAAACCATGAACTTGTTTAAACAAGTAATCGAAAAAATGAAAGGTTTGGACGTGTTGATTAACAATGCTGGAGTAGCCATTTCTTCAGATTTAGTAAAGGCAGATGAAGACTGGTTAAGCGACTGGCAGTTTACAATGGCCGTGAACCTAAGAGCAACCGGTCTTCTGTGCAAAAAGGGCATCGAACACTTCTTGGATAATGGCGGAGGAAGAATTATCAATATTTCATCTCGGGCCGCTTTTCGAGGAGACACTTCGGATTACTTGGCTTATGCAGCTTCAAAAGGTGGGGTGGTGGCGCTTACGCGTTCCATAGCTCGGGCTTATGGAAAAAATGAAATCAAAGCATTTACCATTGCGCCTGGATTTGTAAGAACCGACATGGCGCAAGATTTTATGGACCAATATGGTGAGGGTTTCGCCCTTAACGATATTGCATTGAATCAATTGACCGAGCCGAAGGACTTGGCACCTTTGGTGACGTTGATGGCCAGCGGATTAATGGACCATGCAACGGGCTGTACAATTGATGTGAATGCCGCCAGTTATGTGCATTAACGAGTGAATACTATTTCAATAGTAAAGTTTGTTTTACTTTTAGATAGTAAAAACTGGTAGTTGTGTTTTTCTATGACCTGCTTCGCAATCTGTAAACCAAGTCCCATTCCTTTCTGGAGCGAATCGATATTTTCGGCAATTCCATTTTGAATATGTAAGGAAAGCACCTCGTTTTTTTCCGAGATTTCAACCGAAACGGGTAGCCTGCTCGCCCCATATTTTCGGATGTTGTCGAAGAGGTTGACCAATACGCCTTCTAGCTTTTCTCTATCTGCATTTATCGTAAGCTCTTCAGGATTCGCATTGATGGAAAGTTTGATGTCGAAATTCTTGGTGGATAAAGTCGGGCGCATTCTTTCTAGCATATCATAAATCAAATCGTCTAATCTGAAATCGGATTTACGCAGCACTAACGTTTCAGATTTGAGCTGACTCATGAGCAGAAAATCTTGGACAATGTTTTTTAGCCTAATCACTTCTTCGCGCAAGCTCGTGAGTGTATCCTGACTTAGTTCTTTTTCAGACGAGCCCATTCTATACTCTAGCTCAGACTGCATATTGGCCAATGGCGTTCGCAGTTCATGTGCGGCCATTGCGAAAAACTGATTCTGACTACGAATAGAGGTTTCAATCCTTGAAATCATTTCGTTCATCGTAGCGGAAAGCTGAGTGATTTCGTCATTGGCCGAAGAAACGGGTAAACGATCCATTTGAGGCGAGGCCTTTACACTTTGGGCCTTGGCAATTAATTTTTGCAATGGTGCTAAAGTGAAATGAGCAATTAAAACGGCAGCGATAAATGCGATCAGCGCGGCACCCAAGTTGGCAAAAATCAACCTGGACTTTAAGGCTGAAATTTCATCATAGACGACTTGATTGTTTTTAGCCAGTACCAAACTGATTTGTGCGCCAGTGCTTTCATCCAAAGGCCTTCGGGCAATGCAATAAGTAAACGAATCAATCTTGATGAATTCCATCAGAGAAACCCGTTCGTCTGAAGTTGGTTGTTCTATTTCTATAAAAACGGAAGAGAATATTTCTGGGAAATCGGGCCGCTCATATACCATTTGGCTTTCGAACATGTTGCCAAACCAAAGCTGAATGGGCTGATCTTCTTGCGTAACGGGAATTTGAGTAAGCTCGTCATCTACTCCGTTTAAAATGCTCAAGGCTTCAATTTTTCCGCCATTCTGAAAAGCATTGATTAGGCTGGTTCGGATGGATTGGAAAAGGGAATAATTAAATGCGAGTGAAATGCCTAAAAAGACAACAAAGAAGGCCGCAGCAATCTTAAATCGAATACTTTTGAAAAATTGAATCTGCGGCAAGCTTAACTTTTTACGAGTTCACCTTGAATTTTATAGCCGTAACCTATTTGGGTTTCAATCAACTTGGGCTCAAATTCAAAGTCTATTTTTTTTCTGAGCTGATGCATATGCACCTCTACTACGTTGCTTCCTCGATCGAAATTAATGTTCCAGATTTTCTGGGTAATCTCTGATTTGGAGAGCACGCGATTGGTGTTGCTCAACAACAGTTCTAAGATAGAGAACTCCCGCTTACTTAACTCGATTAATTGATCGGCCCGGGTTACTTCGCGCTTAATCAAATCTACCTTGAGGTCTTTGACCTGAAGAATTGAAGCCCGGGTTGAACCAAATTTCCTTTGTACATTTCTTACCCTCGCCTTTAACTCTTCAAAATCGAAAGGTTTTTTGATGTAATCAATAGCACCTAAATCAAGCCCCTTGATTACGTGTTCACTTTCATTTAAAGCACTCATAAAAATGATGGGCGTATGAATAGAAAACTCACGCATGTTTTTCAATACCTCAAAACCACTTTGCCCAGGCAACATAATGTCCAAAAGGATCAGGTCGAAATCGTTGGTGGCTGCAGTTTCCAAAGCTTCGCTTCCATTGGTTTCATGCGCAACAGAATAGCCTTCTTCCTCTAAGCCTTTAACTAAAAAATTACCCAGCTTAACTTCGTCTTCAATCAACAGAATTTTCATAGGGTTCCAGCTAGGTTTACTTGGTCTTTAAAAGTTGTTCCGTCTACAGTGATTTTAGAAGGGATAAAAATACTGTAGCCTAATTTATTAATTTCCCCCTCAAGCCCGTTTCTTTTCCAACCTTCAATTTTAATCGTTTTGCCCTCTTTAATTAGGTTTGAAACAGAAGAAGCAATACGAGAACTGATTTTAATATAAAACTTATCGTCCAAAACGATTCCTCTTAAAATATCATCTTTGTTCACCAGTTCTAAGTTAATGCTCGTAACCACTCCACTGATTTCTTCTGGGTCAGATTGGTAGCTTTCTTCTCCACTAGCAAAACCATTATTTAAGCGGAGGGTGTCTTTTTTAGTACAAAGTGCATAAAGAAAATTATAGTGTTCACTTCTGAAGTAGCCGTTGCTTGTGCGGTTACGATAGAAAAGTGAAAGCTCTTCGTTTTTGTTCTTATCGACAAAGGCGCCAACTGCTTGCGCATCGTTTTCACTGAATCGATAAGTAATTTTTTCACTTTCCGATTGCGTTTCTAGATAAGAAATTAGTCCAAGTTCATTTGAAATAAGATGATTGACAGTACCTGTTTTTTGATCTAAAAACATAGAAATTTGGCCAAATGAAGGCATAACGGAGCTGCCATACTTAGTTTGGATAATCATACCAGATGCCATTTGCAGTGTATTCTTGCTTTTTATAAAGGAACCAGGGACGTAATTTTTAACAGGACGGACATAGCTAACAAAATTTGATTCTAAATGATCCTCATTGTTCGAGATAGACTTATCAACGAGCAAACTATCTCCGTTTTCTAGGAATAGTAGGTATTCACGACCCTTTATTTTTGTACTGCTCAATACTTTAGCCGCTATCACTGTTTCAAAAGTTTGACTATTTCTTATTCCTGTTTTATTTGAATCAATGCTATTTTGGTCAATTAAAAAGGTGTTGTTTTTTGTTTTTACCTCAAGCAAATAACCTATTCCCGAAACCTTTTTTTTCAGTTCTTTCTCCGCAGTTTTTGTTGAGGTCGTTTTATATGGAACCTTCTCTAAAAACTCTTGGTCTCCGCTCACTCTAATTTCAACAGTTTCATTTGAATCAATAAGAGGCTTTATTATTAATCCATTTTTAGCAGGAAATGTCAGGCTTAATAGGTCTCCATTTTCTTTCTGGAAAATGGCGCCAATCAAATAACTCTCTATAGCTCTATAACCGTAAACTGACTTTATAAATTTTCCGCGATATGTAACTTCAATATGCTTAGACTTATCATTAAAGCGTTTTGCATAATCGAGTATTTCAGGAGAAACCTCTTGGCTTACTACTGAATTAGAAAGAAGTAGTGCGAATAGCAAAAAAGTAATACGGTTTTTCATGGCCTTAAATTTCTTTGAACCTATAACGCTGTTATTAAAACCAGCT
>CAXBPM010000027.1:0-16821 GCA_963977345.1 uncultured Roseivirga sp. | reverse complement strand
TTACTGATGTATTGGTTTGAAAGGAAAATCAATAAAACTAGTGGGAGTACAAAGAAGAACTTTTTCCTTTTCGGGTTTTTGGTAAACCTAGAATAAACAAGAAAGCCGATAACCCAGGTGAGGGGCATTACGAACAGGGCGAGTATTTTTGAAAGAATAAAGAACACGAAGGTTTTTTTACGAAATTACAAAACAAAAGCTGTAATCATTATCTATTGATTATTAATTAGTTAAAGCAATTGTGTCTGGTTTCTGATATTTATTTCACAACGGGTGTAATGACATACCCTCACCCTCGTCTCTACTATTGAATGGAGTTGCAAACGTTTAAATCACAAGTTCTACCGATAAAGGATAAGCTCTTTCGGATCGCTCTCAATATGATGCGGTCAGTGGAGGAGGCCGAAGACATTCTACAGGATGTAATGGTAAAGCTTTGGGACAAACGGGCGCAATGGGGCGAATACAGAAATTTAGAGGCTTTTGCAGTAACAATTACCAAAAACCTTTGTCTGGACCGACTCAAATCCAAAAGAATGAAAGGCCATTTCGATATTCAAGAAATGGAGCTGGATTCTGGAGCAATTTCTCCTTACCAACGCATTGAACTGGACGACAGTGTAAAAACAATGGTGAGGGTGTTTGAACAACTGCCAGATCAACAGCGGCTTTTGATTACCCTTCGGGACGTGGAAGGCTACAGCTATGAGGAAATAGCAGAGCAAACAGGGTTGGAAGTGAACAATATTAGAGTGGGCATTTCAAGGGCAAGAAAGAAGGCGAAAGAAGATTACTTAAAAATTGCGAATTATGAACAGCAATAAAGAAATAGAAGCATTAATCGAGAAATATAACAACGGGGAAACTTCTCTTCAGGAAGAAGAGCAACTCCAAAACTTCTTTCGGGGAGAAGGCGTCCCCGACCATTTGAAGGAGGAGCAGGCCTGGTTTGCACAACTTGATTTGAGAGCAAAAACCGAATGGGAAGGTTTTTCTGAAGATAAACTTTTCGGAAAGCTAGATGCTCAGGTGAAGAAAGAAGAAGCCAAAGTGGTTCCGATGCTTCAACCTAAAATAAAGCAAGTTTGGCTTTACCGTGTAGCTGCTGCTGTGGCTTTAGTGTTGGTAGGCTTTTATATGGGCAATGAAATCAGAAATGATGATGTAGCAGGAGTGAAAGAAGAATTAGCGCAGGTAAAAGCTATGATGCTCGAACAAATGACAAGCTCATCGGCCAGTGGAAGGCTGCAAGCAGTAAACTACTCCATTGAATTTAAAGAAGTAGATCAGGAAATGCTCAATGCTTTGATTAACGTGCTGGAAACCGATGATAACATGAATGTAAGGTTGAAAGCGGTGGAGGGTTTGGCCAAGTTTTATGACGAGCCCACGGCCAAGAAAGCTTTGCTTAAGGCTTTAAAAGAAGAGAAAGAGCCGATGATGCAAATCGCACTAATTGATGTGTTGGTAAGCAATAATGAAAAGGCGGCACTGAATGATTTGGAACGCATAGCCGAAGACGGAAATAGCATAAAAGGAGTGAAGGACCAAGCCTATATGGGCATGTTCAAACTCAAAGAAATGTAAAAATATTTAATCGATTGAATTGGTCAGGATTAGCCTTCCTTAAAAGGTAAAACTCAAAATATCTGAAACATAAAAAAATCAATGATGAAAAAATTAACAAAGAATTTATTAGCGATAGCGCTCTTTTTGGTAGCCTATACGGTACAAGGACAGGATTTTAAACTAGCAGTATCGGGTCAAAAGAAAGTGGTGATTAAAGAGGTGAATCGTGTAAGTGTAGAAGCTTATGATGGCACTGAAATCCAAATTACTTCAAGCAATAAGGACGAAGATCGATCAGAAAGAGCCGCAGGTCTTAAGTCGCTCAGTGCAAGGGGTGAAGACAATACAGGCATTGGCTTGAGTGTGAAAACAGAAGGGGGGCAAATCACCATTGTTCAAGTGGCCAGACGAGCAGACGGCAAGTACACCATTAAAGTACCCAAGTCGATGAATGTCAAAATAGAGCATACAGGAAACTATGAAGGTGGAAAAATGGAAGTGTATGGGATTAGTGGAGAACTTGAGATTTCAGGTAATTTTAACAATGTATATATGGAGGGTATTACTGGCCCAGCTTTGGTCAACACGGTGTATGGTGATGTCGAAGTGAAATTTACTTCACTCAGCCAAGCTGGCCCAACTTCCCTACTATCGGTATATGGAGATGTAGATGTGACAATTCCAGCCAATGCTAAAGCCAACATCTCAGCGAAAACACCTTTTGGGGAAGCTTATTCAGATTTGAATATTGAATTCCCTAAAACAGACGGTATGCGAAAAGTAAGCTCAACGGTTGAGGGCACCTTAAATGGTGGAGGCGTAAAACTTGACATTCAAGCCTCTTACGAGAATGTATATCTTCGAAAGAAGTAATCTGAAATGTCCGTAAAGTTTAAACTCTAAACCTTACGGACATTTTTTCTAATGCCCAACTAAAATAAATAGCCACATTTTTCTCCAAAAGGGAACTCAAGTCTAAGACAATATCTCATCCTTTTCGCTTATTAATCAGTATTCAATTTTGATTGAAAGGGGAAGATTATGTCTTGGAGAAACGAAGAATCAAGCTTGAATTCTGGTTCGATTAGAATCTATAAAAAGGTCAACAACTCAAAATATCACAACATGAAAAAGCCAATATTAATCCTAATGATGCTCATGCTCTTTTCGGTTTGTGCCTTCGCGCAAAAGCAAATCGATCAGACCTTTGATGCCAGTGCAGTCAAAAACATCGACCTCTTTTTTAAGTACCCCGAATTGGTCAAAATTAAAGTGTGGGATAAAAATGAAGTCAATATTAAAGGTCAGGTAGAAATCCACAATGGAGAATTCGATGATGATTTTGAACTCACGAGCAAGGTCAGCGGAGGGAAACTCATTATAGAGTCGAACATTAAGAACATTGACAACTATAAAAGTTATCAAGTGTATACCGATAAAGATGAGGACGGAGAAAGTAGATCCGTAACCATTTCAAAAAGTGGAACCACCATTACCACAGGTAAAAGCGGTCGCTATACGAACGGAATCAATATTTCGATTGTGTTAGAAGTTACTGTCCCTCGCAGTATGGCCGTTGTGCTCGATGCACGCTATGGTTTGGTGGAAGTATTGCAAAGTCCAAAGCAGCTGGATGTAGAAGCCCGATATGGCGGAGTGGATGTGAAAGTGGATGAGACTGAGTCTCTGGATTTAGAAGCTAGCACCCAATGGGGGCAAATCTTCTCTAACCTAGAAACCAAAGTGAAGATTGATGGAGATGAAGGCCTTGGTAAATGGATGAAAGCACATGCTTCTATCAAAAGTGGAGGCCAGCGCCTAAAGGTGGAATCTCAGTATGGTCACGTGTATTTGCGTAAAAATTAAATCAAAGAATCATGAAAACACTCTTTACATTTATCGCTTGTCTTTTCGCGCAGTTGGCCTTTGCCCAAGCTGAAACCATTGAAAAAAGCTATGCCTACACTGGTCAAAAGCTTGATCTTGATTTGAACTTCGGAACCGAGGTAATCCTGAAATCTTGGGATAAGAATGAGATCTCGGTGAAAATCACCTATGAAATCAACGAAGGTAAGGACAACGAGGTCATGGATTGGAAAGTGGATGATCGCAACGGGAAATTGATCGTTGAAATTGAACTGGACAGCAAAAAGCTAGAAAAGCTTGGCGACTGCTGTTGCAATGGGAAGGTTGGGAATTACTGGTCAGGAAGTGTTTCCAAAGGCAATAGAATTTGTGCTGACATTAAGGTGGAAGTAATGATGCCCGGCAAGTCGGATGTGAAGATCAAAACCATTGTGGCCGATGTCGCTGTCGAAGGCTTTTCGGGGAATCTCGATTTAGAAACCGTAACAGGCGAAATTAATTTGCTTTGGGCAAAGGGCGCTGGAGCCGAAGTGAATATTGAAACGGTGAATGGCGGTATTTATACCAATATGGATTTGGACATGGAAAAGGAGAAAGGGCTTCCAAAGATTAGTAGCCATAAGGTAAAGGCGACATACAAAAGTGGTGGCAAAGCATTAAAGCTGAAAACGGTGACCAGCAACATTTACCTAAAAGAGTCTGGTCTGTAAAAAAAATAAGGGCTTGGAAAGCGGTCGTTATGTTATCGACTGTTAATGAATTCACCTTTTGCGGTTAATTTCAGTTAAAAAGGCGAAAGGCATGCAACATTTTTGCCTCAAAGCGCATCTATATAACAAAGGAAAAAAGCAGCAATCAGTAACTTTTCTGAAAATGAGAAGTGTAGAAAAATAAAAACCAGATGTTCTCTCAATCCACATTATACTTCGGCACCATGGATGGTCACCACAAAATCAGCATCAGCGGAGTGGTTTTTTATGTAGAAAATGAATGTAAGAATCTACTTCTTAATCATCTCAAATTCATGCATAGAAATAACACGCTCCAATCAGAAAATCAGTTTGAATCGGGCGAAGAGCGAGTAGCCGAAATTTTACTGGAAGAACTTAAAGGAGGAAAAGACGTGGTGACATGCAAAGAACTGGAAGCTGTAATTAACCGCACAAGAAATTCAAGATAACCTGATTTAGTTATGGTTTGAGGTGATTATTAAACAGGTGTTTTCTATCCAAGCCCCGGCATCTGTCGGGGTTTTTTTATTGGTTTAGCGCTGAATGTTGCACCCAAATTTCATACTTTCAAGCATGCTTACAGAAAAGGATATTCAGCGAATTCGAAAGGAAACTCCAGGCACCGAGAAGGTGATTCATTTCAACAATGCAGGAAGCTCACTACCGCCTCAGGCAGTGCGTCATGCTGTGATTAATTATTTGCAGGAAGAGATGACTTACGGAGGCTATGAAACCAACGAGAAGTATGCTGAGCAGATCTCAGGAGCTTATACTTCTATCGCCAAACTGATCAATGCTTCAGCAGAAGAAATTGCTTTGGTGGAAAATGCCACGGCCGCTTGGCATGCCGTTTTTCAGGCCATAGACTGGAAGGAGGGTGATGTGATCATCGCTACCCAAGCCGATTACGCAACGAATTACCTTTCGTATTTGCACCTTCAAAGAAAAGTGGCAGTAGAAATCAAAGTCATTCCTAATAAGGCTTCGGGAGAACTGGATTTAGCAGCGCTAGAAAACATGATGGATGCTTCGGTAAAACTGGTTTCTATTACGCATATGCCTACCAATGGTGGCTTGACCGTAGATGCAGAAGGAGTAGGAGAGATCACTCGAAAACATGGTGTCTTGTACTTATTAGATGCCTGTCAATCTGCAGGGCAATATCCGCTCGATGTGGAGAGAATTGGTTGCGATATGCTTTCGGCCACGGGCAGGAAGTACATGCGTGGGCCACGGGGCACCGGCTTTCTCTATGTTCGAAAGTCGGTTTTACCAAAATTGACGCCTGCTGTCATTGATCTTCATTCCGCAGATTGGACAGGCGCGGCCACTTATGCCATTCGGGAAGACGCTAAAAAATTTGAGAATTGGGAGGGAAACCGAGCCAATACCCTAGGGCTCAAAGCCGCTGCCGATTACATTTTAGAAGTGGGTATCGAAAACATTTGGGAACGGGTGCAACATTTGTCTTCTGTATTAAGAAAGCAAATTAGCGAAGTAACAGGCGTGACTGTCCACGATATTGGCGAAGTGAAAAGCGGGATTGTATCGTTTACCGTTGAAGGTAAATCAGCGGCAGAGGTGAAGACCTTCTTACACCGCCAGGGGATTAATGTTTCATGGACGGGCGTTCCCAATACCTATCTCGATATGACTGCACGACAGTTGAAAGAAATCGTTCGTGCCTCCGTGCATTACTATAATACGGAAGAAGAAATTGAGGTATTTACTGCCACACTAAAGGAAATGGTAGGCTAAGAACCCTCCAAAAGTTGGTGTCAATATACCTTCAGGGGCTAATGGGTTCAGATGAACTATGAGTCTTAACTTTTGGAGGGTTTCGTTAATGAGAGGATTTCTCTGCTGTGTTAATCAACGCAATAAACTTTTCTAGTTTGTCAGTTTCGGCCTCAAAACTTGTGCTGTCATTGATTACCGCATGGACGCTTCCAAGGTAATTCATGCCTAAGTATTTGGCGGTTTCAGAAAAGGGTAGCCAGAAGTGGTCGCCCAAATGATTCCCAATGGAGCAGCTTAAGGCAGCCATATTTTTACCCCTCAGCTTTCTGCCTAAATCCTTTTCAATTTCCAGTAAGTCGGTAATGCGATCAAAGAACACTTTCATGATGCCGCTCATGCTGTACCAATACACGGGAGTGGCAAAAACCAAAGTGTCGTAGTTGTCAATGATGTTTCGCATCATGGGAAGGAAATCGTCCCCCGCGTTTTTATGCGCATAGTCATAGTAGCTAAAATCATAATCGTTCAGGTCAATTAAGTCCCAATCAGACTTTTCTTTGAGCAGGTTCACCACTTTAGAGGTGTCACCGTCATTTCTAGAACTGCCAAGAATGATAATGCTTCTCATAGCTACATAAGTTTGGAAAACGAGAAGCTAAAGCTACTTCATATCCTTTTTAGAAAGAAGGCTTCTAAACCAAAGTCAACAAATAACCGAGAAGCGATCCTCCAACCACGATAAATGCACTGTTCAGTTTTTTGAAAACGAATACGGTGATTAAACTGGCCACGGCAATCACGATGGTTTCCCAGTTCACAATGGTGTCTTTGCCCATTTCGATACATACTGCGACAATCACAGCTACTGCAGCAATGTTCACCGCATCCAAGAAAGCAGCAATCACTTTTGATTTACGCATTTTCGGAACCAGAGGGTTCAGTATAGAGACAAAGATGAATGAGGGCATAAATATACCTACAGTGGCGGCTATGGCGCCCCAAAAGCCTCCCAATTGCCAACCAATAAAGGTGGCGGTAGAAAGTACTGGCCCGGGTGTGAATTGACCCACCGCTACCGCATCAATCAACTGTTGTCTGGTGAGTAAACCTGTAGTGACGAGTTCTGCATCTAAGAAAGCGAACAACACATAACCGCCTCCATAAAGCAATGCGCCCACTTTAAAGAAAGTCCAGAAGATTTTCATCGAGCCTAAGGTGGCGGTGATTTGCACCAAAGCGATAGGAGAGATACTGTTCAGGGTACTTTTTGAATTCCGGATCAGGTGAATGATTAAGCCTAAAGCACCACAAGCAAACAGTGCAATGATCTCGTTCATGCCCAGTAAACTAGCGGCCAAGGTAAGCGCTCCCAGAATTCCGATTTCTACATTTTTGAGCGCTTTTTTTCCAAGGCGATAAACGGCCGAAATAATGATGGCAATTACCGCTGGCTTAATACCGTAAATAAAGGGTTCTACGGAAGGCAGTTGGCCGTATTGCTGGTAGAGCCAAGCAAAGAGCATGGTAATGGCAACAGCAGGAAAAACGAAACAAGCACCCGCTACAATCAAACCTTTCCAGCCTGCGCGTTCATGTCCGCAGTGCATGGTCATTTCTGTAGAGTTGGGGCCAGGAATAAGGTTAGTGGCGCCCACCAAATCCAGAAAATGCTGTGGAGTCATCCATTTTCGCTTCTTCACCACTTCATCTTCCATCATAGCGATGTGTGCTGCGGGGCCTCCAAAGGCAATACTGCCCAGTTTGAAAAACAGCTTGGCGACTTCTTTTAATTCCTTATTCATTGCTTCATTTAATCTAAACCAAAGATAGATTTCTGGTACAAAAATATACAAGGTATGATTAATAAAATGGTCTATTTGAAAAGGATGTGGTCTTTAATGCCTGACGTTAAAAATGGAAGAACTCTCCAAAAGTTGATGACCAATGACCATCAGCGATTAATGTGTTCATCTAAGCAATGAATAAGAACTTTTGGAGAGTTTGCTTAACGTTGATTTTAAAGCGCTTTTAATCTCAATAGGTTTAGAGCAATTCCTTACGGAAAGCATTGGGCGTGATTTCAGTGTGCCTTTTAAAGTATTTGGTGAAGTGTGAATTGTCTTTGAAATCCAGTTTGTGAGAAATTTCATTCACGGTAAGGTCCGTGTAGAGTAATAGACGTTTGGCTTCGCTAATAATGTGTTCGGAAATGATCTCTGTGGCCGATTGATTGGCTTCTTTCCTGCATATGGCATTCAGGTTTTGAGGGGTGGTGTGTAAGAGTTTTGCATAGTGCGCCACCTTATTCGTCAATTGGTTTTCTTGGTTGAGCAATTCTTTAAAATGCTGAAAATCGCTGACTTTATTGCTTTCAATGGCTTTTTCTGCTTTGGCTGACAATAGCAGTTTACCCAAAATGGCTTTGAGCAGTCCGTCCACCACTGGCTTTTGGCTGTAGCCGTTTTCTTGGTATTCCTGATTAAGAATTTCGAAGAGCGGCTCTAGCGATTGAGCATTGGGGTAGAGGCAAGGATAGGCGCTTAATTTGGCCAGCAGTTGTTTGATTTCCTTGTCTAAGCAGTCATCGATATACTGTTTTTTGATAATCAGCACATAGCCTGATGGCTCTGTTTCAATATTCCAAAAGTGAATTTGCTCTTTGCGTACCGTAAAAACAATGGGCGGAACAATGTCGAATTTCTGAGTGTCCGTGGTGTGCGTACCTGAACCTTCTGTAAGGAAGATAATCTCGAAATAGCTGTTGTGTTTGTGTGGGGTAGTTTTGCGGATGTTCTTCCTAAAAGGAGAAATCTTAATGCTGTCGATGGGCGCAGTTTTGTCCTTTATTTCGAGTTGTGTAGTCATCGCTGTTTATGCCGTTTCAACTCCAGCTTTAACAAAAATGGCCTGAATGTCCTTTTCTATGGGGAAGGGTTTCATGGGCGGCACATTAGCGCCACCGGGATTGCCCATTGGCACTTTACCTACAAACGATTTTACGCCTCCCACCAGCAAACGTGGAATTTGCCCAATCACTTCTTTTCCGCTTTTAATCCGAAACCCAAACTGAAGCATTTTCCAGTGCACGAAAGTATGCGCAAAAGGATAACGCTGCCCAATAATATGCGCCCGTTCCAAATGCGCCCAAGCCTTGGTTAAATCACCAGCCTTGTATGCCACAACATAGGCCTGAAATTCCGCTTGAAAATATGGGGTAAGGGTTTTAGGGAGTGTGGTTTGGAGAGGCATTTTAATTTGTTTCATGTGGTGTTTTAGTAACTCTAAAGTATTTGCACTGGAATCCTTTATCAGGCTCTACTTCCTCTTTTTTGAATTTACAGAACAGTTCAGTTTTTACAGCCCCAGACTTTAATAGCCATTTCGTAGTGCCCACATAGCGACATGATGGACAGTCTCGAGCAGTGATTTTTTTTCGTCTTAAGTAACGGGTTTGGCTTTCAATCTTCTTTTCACTATAGTTATATATACTATCAATCTCAAAATCGAAATGCTTAATTATACTTTCGTTTGAGTGGATGTGAGTTATAATATTTTCTATAGTCTCTTCCATGAACTCATATGTTCCATCTTTGTATTGAAAGAAAATATTTTTGATCGTCCTACAACCTTTTTCATTTGAAGAACAGTAACTATCAGTTACCTCCTTTTTTTTAAAACCGCGAAACTCGAATTTTTGTTGGTTAAGGTATATCGATGTATTTCTTAAATTTCTAATATCTTGGTCGTTTTCAATTTTTATTTCAATTATTTTAATTCCTGAGTTTAACTTCTCTTCATTTGATTTATGCGTTACCTGCATTTCAATAAATATTACCTCATTGTTTTTAGTTGATGATAATTTAATATCCGGTCTAAACCGATCATAATTTCTCTCAACATGAATTGTATCGAAGATTTTTGTTAGATCAAATTTCTCAATTCTTAACCCAAAATCACAAACAATATTTGTCATCGCTGAATGATGGTTGCATTTGGCATTTACATAATACTCTAAGTAGAAAGGCTGCTTGTTTTCAAGAGCATGTAGGTAAGTTTCCTGAAAAACTTCTTTTGCTACTTGATGTAAGTAGGTTTCGTGCGATACCGAATTTTCGCTAATGTGGTGGAAGTGTGGACGAAATTTCCCTTCTAAGTAGGCGGTCATTCTCTCATTGGTGACTATGTTGAAAAAAGCTCCTTCTTTTCTCATGTTTAAATTCACTTCACTAATGTGAATAGGCCTGTTTTCGTATTTAGCCCAACTGTACTTAATCATTGACTTTGTTCTAGATTACCTAAGGAATTTAATTCTGTTATAATTTACTGAAAACTCATAAAGAACCATTTCTAAATACTAAAGTCTAGTTTCTAAATTCTAAACATTTAGCCAACAACTCCTTCACCACCTTAGCCGCTACCATGGCGGTAGCGCCATTAAGGTCTCGGTTGGGGTTGTATTCTACTACATCGCAGCCTACGATATTGAGGTTGAGGTTTTGAATCATGGTCAGTACTTCGCGGGTAGAAAAGCCTCCCGGTTCGTGATGGGATACACCGGGCGCAAAAGCAGGGTCGAGCACATCCATATCAAAGGAAATGTAAACGGGGCCTTCGATTTCAAATTTCATATCTGCTTTCCAGTCCTTCATCTGGATCATATGCACATTGAACCTCTCGGCTTGGGCCTTTTGATGTGCGTTTAAGGTACGAATGCCCACTTGGGTCAAGTGTTGGGCAAAACCACCTTCCATAACTCTAGCAAAAGGACAAGCATGAGAATATCGGTTGCCGTCCAGTTCGTCATATAAATCGGCATGGGCATCGAAATGGAGAATGCTGAGTTTGGGATGCTTCTTGGCTAAGGCTTTCAGCACGGGGAAAGTGACAGAATGATCGCCACCCAAAGAAAAGGGGAGGGCGCCTTGTGCGAGCACTTCATCAATGCGCTGCTCAATGTCTGTGTATTGGCTCAGTTCAGCATTTCCACACCAATGTACTTTTGGATGCTCGTTAAGGTCGGTTAGGTTTTCGGTAAAGTAATTGGCCGAATCGGATTCTAAGGCCTGAATGATTAGCTCAGGCGCTTTGGCCGGGCCTTGAAGAAAGGATGAGTTTTGATCAAAAGGTAAACCGATCAAAGCGATATCGTTTGGTGTTAATTCAAAAATATTCTTACGAAATAAGGCCATGATGTTGATGTTTGGTTGATTGCAGTAAATTCTTAAAAGTAAGTTCAATTACCATACTTAATGGCGGTTAACATAACTAACAAAATGCTGAATCTCAAAATTATAAACCAATCGTTACAGTGAAGTTTAGGTCGGTATAATTTTTAAACTTCTCTAAGTATAAGCCTAAGGAAAGGCTCTGAACAAAGGCTGAACTCGTGTAAATCGATTTGGTTCCACCAACTTTGAAGTCGACCCTATCTTGAAATATTGAAGAGATTCCTGAAATGTTGATTTTAGCCTGATCCATCCATTTAGAGACATAAAGTATAGCGCCTGTTTCTCTTTCTATATCCTTCAGATTGTCTATTCCTAGTGCGATATTTAAGTTTTTTTTGATTGCAAAGCCGTAATAAACTTTGTGGCTCACAAATTGATTTTCAGTATCAACAAAAGATAGGTTTCTCTTTCTGAAATTGTAGGAAATAAAATCTCTAAGTCCATTATCCTTTTTCATGAATACTTTATTTGTACTCACTTGTGCAGAAAAGTCATAGTCTCCATGTTTATTCAGTTGGTGTTGTATGCCAAATCCTAAATTAAGGTGCCAATTACCTATTCTTGATAAATAAATATTGGCGGAGTAACCCAATGGAAGTCTTGTCGACCCATGATACCCTAGTCCAAAAGTGTTGGAGATGTAACACATAACTGTACTTCCGCTTGTCATATAGCAACCTTTTTGAGGTATCGTTTTTATGAACTCATTATAGCTATCTTTTAAATTGAGCACATCGTCTAGCGTTTGAATGAAATCTATTAGTTTCAATGCTGCTGCTAATGAGTCCTGAGCTGTAGGGGTCCAATAAGTTTTGTAAGAGTAGTTGCCCGGGTCGGCATGTTCAATAATGTAGGTGGTTCCATCAAATCCTTGTGACCAACCTTCAATTTCATCGTCAGAGGGTAGCGCAAGGATATTCGAATTTTGAATGGCTGTAAAAAGCTGATTGGCAAACTCTTGGGGAAGGGTGGTTTTTTGGAATAAGGTTTTCTTGTTTTCTTCCTGATTTTTGGAAAGCTGAAAAATGTAGTTGGTGATGCTTGCTGTAATTTCTTTTCCGTTTTTGATGATTTCGATCACTTGACTGTGATTCCAAAACCTAAAACTAAATTCATGATTTGAGGTTGGGAAATGCGACAAATCAAATTTATCAACCAAAGGTCGATTCAGTTCCTGCCAAAATATAGTGTCACCACTAATAGCTTTACTCTGTGATTTCAAAGAGGTTAAGCAAATGATCATTCCAGCTAGAATGTAGAGGCATCTCCATGTTTTATTTTTGTAGATAATCATTAGAACATATTATACCGAAATATGGAGCGACTCAGTTTGGAGTTTAGAAAACACTTTGTGTAGCGCTTCTAAAACACCTGACGGAATCTACGCCCTTATTTTTTCATGAAGTTACTCCTTATGACCAATTAGACTTTAATCAAAAAAGAAACCCCGACCATTCTGGGTTAGGGTTCAATTTTTTATCTCAAATGACAATCTAAAGTCTAAAGTCTAATTTCTAGTATCTAACAGTTTATTTAGCCCAATTATCCCTCAGCGTAATCGTTCTGTTAAAGACCTTCTTCTCTGGAGTAGAATCTCTGTCTACCACAAAGTAGCCCTGTCTTTCGAACTGGAAGATATCGCCCGCTTGTGCCTCTTTAATGGAAGGCTCTAGCATGGCATTCTCAACTACGGTCAGTGAATCAGGATTGATGTGATTCAAGAAATCATCGTCAATGCTATTCAGGTTTTCCGTACTGAAAAGTCTGTCATATAAACGCAAGCTGGCCGGTACTGCATGTGCAATTGACACCCAACCTAAAGTTCCTTTTACCTTCTTGCCGCTGGTATCATTGCCACTACGGGTTTCAGGATCGTAAGTACAGTGGATTTCAGTAATGTTGCCATCCGCATCTTTTTCGAAGCCTGTACATTTTACGATATAACCGTATTTCAAACGCACCTCTCTGTCGGGCCCTAAGCCAAAGAATTTCTTAGGCGAAGGCGGTTCCTCCATAAAGTCTTTACTTTCAATATAAACCTCGCGCGTAAATGGCATTTCGCGGGTTCCAGCCGTTTCATCCTCAGGGTTATTGATGGCTTGCATCATTTCCGTTTTGTCTGCTGGCCAGTTGGTAATCACCATCTTTAGCGGCTTCTGAATTCCGAAAACACGGTTGGCTTTTTTGTTCAAATCTTCGCGGATGCTGTGTTCCAAAAGCGCGACATCGGTAATGCCATCTCTTCGGGCTACGCCCACTTTTTTCACGAAGTTTTTGATCGAATCAGGCGTATAACCTCTTCTTCTAAAACCAGAAATGGTGGGCATTCTCGGGTCGTCCCAAGAAGTAACATGGCCTTCTTCCACCAATTGTAAAAGCTTACGCTTGCTTACGATGGTGTAGCTGAGGTTCAGTCTTGCAAACTCAGTTTGGTTGGAAGGGAAAATTTCCAATTCATTGATGAACCAATCGTACAAAGCTTTGTGATCTCTGAATTCAAGCGTACAAAGGCTGTAAGTCACATGCTCAATCGAATCGGATTGGCCGTGGGCGAAATCATAATTCGGGTAAATGCACCAAGTGTCACCCGTGTTGTGGTGGGTTACTTTTTTGATTCTATAAATGATAGGGTCGCGCATGTGCATGTTAGGCGAATCCATATCGATTTTAGCACGAAGCACATGGCTTCCCGCATCGAATTCGCCATTTTTCATGCGCTCGAACAAATCAAGGTTTTCTTCTACCGAACGATCGCGGAAAGGGCTTTTTATGCCCGGGATAGTTGGGTTGGTTTTACCAGCCGAAATTTCTTCAGCCGACTGATCGTCTATATAGGCTTTACCTTTTTTGATCAGCTTGACGGCATACTCATAAAGCGTATCGAAGTAATTCGAAGTATAACGTGCCTCGTCCGACCAAGTATAGCCCAACCATTTGATGTCTTCTTTAATCGAGTTGACGTATTCTTCACTTTCCTTTTCAGGGTTGGTGTCGTCAAAACGGAGGTTACAGCTGCCATTGTATTTTTCGGCAAGGCCAAAATTCAATACAATCGACTTGGCGTGACCAATGTGGAGGTAACCGTTGGGCTCAGGAGGAAAACGCGTCTGGACGAATGAGTTTTTTCCTGATTTCAGATCATTCTCAATCATTTGCTCAATAAAGTTGAGCGACTCTTTTGGGTCCTTTTCACTCATTTTTCCTGTATTCAAAAGTTTAAAGTGCAAGTTTAGTAAAAAGCATTCAGAAGGGATTAAAAAATCCGTTTATCCTTTAACTAAACCCTCCAAAAGTTGAGGTTTCTATGTAATCAGGTTTACTGAATTCATCTGAACAATGAATGAGAACTTTTGGAGGGTTCTCTCATTCAGCGTGAGTATTTGACTTACAGGAGATTGGGTCGAAAATCGTGGATAAGTCGGTGTATAACCCTGTGGATAGTGGGGTGGGAAAGTTGTTGAAAACTAACTAGTTACAAAGTTTGAGCGTAAAGTTAAGGAGAGTATCTTAGTTATATCAAGTGAGGGATAAAAGTCTAAAACTAGTTTTTAGTCTCTCTTCGGGGGAAGCCCGGAAAAATGTATGCGAAAGGGTTACTCTTGAAAAAGATGACCTGAAACAGTCAAAGCTTACTGATGGCAAGTGCGTGAGCACAAACCAAAGTCCGATTCAGAAGCGAGCGCATTTGGGTGTGTTAGCAGAAATTGGAAAAGGTACAGGGTTCACCCTTATCTTTTCAGCTTGGTTCTTTCTTAGACTGAACCTTATAAAAAGACTGCAAAGCTGCGTTAAACCGTCTTAGCACTATGTGCGGACAACGGACGAAGCTGAAGAAGACAGCGTTTTTTGTTTATAGCTTGGGCCAATAAATGAAGAGCAAAGACTTGAACAGTAACTTGATGTTGTGAAAAGGCCACGGCTTTTTTATGGCAAGTGGGGGCGAATCTTCGTCCCCCGCTTTTGTTTTGGGGGTATTTGTAAAAATACAGATCAAGACCGCTGCCAGGCGGTCTTTTTCGTTAGTAGGAGCCAGAAATCAATTGGAATTATTCTTCTGCCTTATATCCGTAAATGGAATTGACCGCATCGGCTGAGTTGAAGGAGCATTCGAGGTCTTTGATGTTGCCATCTTTTAAGCTGTAGACCCAGCTGTGGATAAATGGAAATTCACCTTGTTGCCACTCCTCTTGAACAAAGGATATTTTGGCCAAATTTTTTGCCTGCTCAATTACGTTCAGTTCTACAAAACGATCTAGTCGATCCTCTTCATCTACAAGGCCATTCAGTTCTTTGCTGTGGTTTTTATAAACGTCCTTCAAATTCAGTAACCAGTTGTCTAAAAAGCCAAAGCTTTCATTCGACATGGCGGCTTTTACACCTCCGCAACCATAATGGCCACAAACGATGATGTGTTTTACCTTCAATACTTTGACGGCATAGTATACCACGCTCAGTAAGTTGAGGTCGGTATTAACGACTACGTTGGCAATGTTTCTACCTACGAAAATAGAACCCGGAGAAGTGTTGGTGATTTCGGTGGCTGGCACTCTACTATCGGAGCAGCCAATCCAAAGGAATTCTGGCTTTTGCTGATGTGAAAGCTTTGAAAAGAAATCGGGATCGACTTTGGTGATGTTCTTTATGAACTGCTTGTTTCCTTCGAGTAATGCTTTGTGTTGGTCAGCCATAGCCTAAAGGTATAGTTTTTTGAAATTGATTAAACGAAAATTTTGCTAGACAAAAATAGGGTACAGGCGGCTTACATTCCAGCCCAAACCTTAAAATTTAATACCCTTTCACGGCTTACAATTACTTCTTCCTTAGAAGTAGGAGTTAGCGTAAGCAGTAACCGGCTATTGAAATAGCTATGGATTTCCTTGATGCTGGAGATTCTGATAATAAATTGGCGGTTGATTCTGAAAAAGAGCTTGGGGTCTAACTCGTCTTTGAGTTGATCTAAAGTATAATCAATGGGCAAGGCGCTTTCTTCGGTTTGAAGGTAGGTGAGGCCATCAGAATAAAAGAAGTACTTGATGTCGTTTGTGGCTATACTTTTGAACTGAGGGCCAATTTTCACTAAAAATCTTTCGCGAATTCCGGCAGGGAATTGAGCCTTTAGGTTGTCAATGTTCTCTTGGTATTGCGTGGTTTCCGTTGCCTTGATGTTTGCTAGTTTTTCGAATGTGCTTTTCAGTTCACTGGCATCGATTGGTTTTAATAAATAATCAATGCTGTTGTGCTTAAAAGCATCCAGCGCATACTGCTCATAGGCCGTAGTGAAGATGATTTTCGGGTAGTCGCTCAGGGCTTTGAGAATATCGAAGCCGCTGCCATCATTCAGTTGAATGTCCAAGAAAATAAGGTCGGGCTTGGGGTTTTCTTTGAACCAAATCAGCGATTCGCTGACAGATTCTAGTTTGGCTAAAATCTGAGCATTTGGAACGATTTCAGTAATCATTTTAGCCAAGCGCTTGGCCGAAAGTGCTTCGTCTTCAATTATGACCAGTTTCATGCCGAGGCTTTTCATTGAGGTACCAATGGTAATTTAACCGTAAAGCTATCTGCGCTTTCTTGAATAACAATGCTTTTGTTGAGCAACAACTCATAACGCTTATTGATGTTTTCTAAACCCAAATGCGTGGTCTTTTCTAAGTTGGGTCGCTTGTTCAGGTTGTTACTCACCACTA